>JAHCBB010000006.1 GCA_019634635.1 Verrucomicrobiia bacterium | reverse complement strand
ACCTCTCCATGACCCTCGACAATGGAGGCGACTGCAGGCACGGTTATTCCACCGGATGGGGCGCCGACAGGTCAAATTCCTGCTCCGCTACCTCAGGGTCCAGCTGGTTCATGCGGAGCAATTCGCCCACGGTGTAAAGCCGGTCATGGAGAACGGACCGGCCGACCTCGTTGAGCCGGCCAATCCGGGTCGCGCCGTGTTCCGAGACGACTGCCAGGATCGAATCCGCCTCAATGTCCTCGTCGTCAAGAAGGTCCGGGCTGTGACTCGTGACCAGCACTTGCGTCGAGCGGCTGGCATCGCGAAGGCCGTCCCGGAGGACGGCGGCGGAGGCGGGGTGGAGGGCAATCTCCGGCTCCTCGACGCCGACGAGCCGGACGCGGTCCTCACCGCCGTCAGACGATTGGAAAAGGGCAACGAGAACTCCCAGGGTTCGAAGGGTGCCGTCCGACATATTGGCGGCGAAGAACCGCCACGGATCGCGCGCACCGGCGACATCCTGCCGGAATTCCAAGGTCTCCTTGGGGCCGACGCTCCTCGGTTCAACCTCGCGAATGCCGGGCACCACCCTCGACAGATATTCCTCGATCCGCTTCTTGGCGGTCGGGTTCTCACGAGCAAGCTTCCCAAGCACACTGGCGAGGTTGCCGCCGTCACGGGCGAGCAAGTCACCGGCGTCGGGCGGTTGCAGATCCCGGATCCGGTCGGGGTTCAAACTAAAGAATCCCATCCGGGAAAGCGCGGAGTACAGGGGCCGAAACTCCGGGTAGCCGGAAACGTTGACCAGGAACAACCGGTCAGCGGAGGCCGCAGGGGGAACCTCGATGCTGCTGTCCACGACGATCCCGCGCTCCACGCGGAACCGGTCCGTGCGGCTGGGATCGGCGCCCCGAACGCTATTGCAGAACTCTTGTTGGACCTCATACCCGCCTTGGGGTCGCGCGCCGATCTGAAAGCCGTACAACCCGGATGTACCGTCCGGGAACCCAAAGTGGACCTGTAGTGCAAAATGGTTGGGGTGTCCGCCGGACCGGCGCCGTACTTCCTTAATACCGCCGCGTGACCGGAGGGCGTGGTCAAGCGAATCCCGGAGGGCATCAGCGATAAAGCGGAGTCCGTCGAGGACATTGCTCTTGCCCGCGCCGTTCGGCCCGACCATGAACGTGAGCGCCCGCAATGTGAGGTTGCACGTCGCAACGCTCTTGTAGTTCCGCATCGCGAAGCGCTGGACGAAAACCGGCGTGCTCAAGCTACCCAAGTGGGGACTAAACTGAACCGGGGAGCAAGCCTGGCATCGGGTCTTGGAGGGTGAACCCGGAGGGTGCAATCAACGATGGGAGCGACCCCGGAGCCGTCCAAGCCATATACTTCCAAACGCTGGGGCGGATTCGGTGAACAGGTCGGGCAGTCTTGGGGCTTGGAGCGGTAGCCCACCCACCCGACGCAACCACGCCCTGGCGGGAGTGGATGCGGCGGGCGCTCCAGAACTCACTGCACCGAGGCCAGGTATTCTAGGAGGTTTCGAAGGTCCTGCTTCGACAGCAGGTCCCCAAAGCCCTCGGGCATGCCGCTCAGGCCGCGCTCGCGGGATTCAATGTCCGACATCTTCAGGGTCACCAGGCCATCCTCCGGGGAGTTCAACACGAGTTCGTTCGCATCCTCCGACCGGATGACCCCCGCGTAGGCGGTGCCGTCCTTCAAGGTCACCAGCAGGTTCTCAAAACCCTCCGCGATCGAGGCGTTGGGGAACAGGATGCCCTGAAGGACGTACTCCCGCCCCTTCGCCGCCACGAGCCCGGTCAGTTCCGGTCCCACCTCGCCGCCCTCGCCCTCCACCTTGTGGCACCGCACGCAGGCCACCTCGGCCCGCTCCAGAAAGACTTTGCGTCCCGCCTCCACATCGCCGCCAGCCAGGGTGACCCGCCACGGACCCAAGTCGTCGTCCTCCTGGGCGGCGCGGGCGACGGTCCACTGGTCCACCAGCGACTTCAACCCGGGCTGGGCAGCCGCGGCATCGAGGACATCGAGTTCCAGAGACGCAGGAACCTGACCTTCGAGCAATCGCTTCATCCACGGCATGACCAGGGCCTCGGCGGCCGGGGTCCGCAGCCGGGCCAGGGTCGCCAACGCATTCTGTTGCTCGGCAACCGAACCCTGCTCCAGCACCCCGGCCAGCGTTGCCACCGGATCCGCGGGGGCCGCGACCGATGCCGCCGCCAGCGGGGGGACCTCCACGCTCAACTGCAACGCCGTCTTGCGCACGCCCTCCTCGGGGTCCTCCTGCGCCGCCGCCAAGGCCTCCGCATAGCCGGCGACCTGAAGCGCGGACAACGCGGTGAGCGCCGCACTGCGCGTCGCGGCATTTCCCTCGCGACCGATGACGAGCGACGCCAGGAAGGGACCGGCGGACGCGATCCGCAGCGTACCTGCTGCGCGGGCGGCCGCGGTGCGGACGCCGTCCGGCGCCGTCTTCAAGAGGTCTGCCAATTCCGGTTCGAGAGCCGCGGCGGGCGTTGCGGCATCCCGGGCGAACGCCGTCGGGCGCCACAATCCGGTGATCCGATCGCGTCCGCCATTGGCGGGCCAGGCCGCAAGGGCTTCCAGGGCCTCGATGCGGTAGGCCTCGGGGTCGGCACGGGACGCCACGCGGGCCAGCGCCAAGGCGGTGTCGCGGGTGCCGAAACGGTAGTTCGCGTTGATCACCCTTCGACCCAGGGCCGGGTTGCCGGCATCCAGCGGCTCTGACGCGAGTCCCGCGAGCCGCTCCATCGCTCCGGAAACCGGAAGATCATTGATTGCCCGGGCCGCCTCCGTGACGAGCCGTGGCTCGGGATCGTCTACGAAGTGTGCGATTTCCGGGCGATGCAATCGCCGCATGGCCAGCAGCACCCCCATCCGCACCGCGGCGTCGGCATCCGCCCTGGCCGCCTCGAGGGCATCAAAATCATTCACGGTGACCAGTGCCTGAACCGCCGCGTGCCGGACGAACGGATCCCGGTCGGCGTTCTCACGCAACACCCGGAACAGGATCGGCACGGAGTCCGTGCGCCGCAGCTTGCCGAGGGCGATGGTTCCCAGGGCCCGGACGTGCAGGTTCGCATCCGAGGTGAGCCGCACGAGGCCGTCGAAGGCGGGAGGGTAGGCCGCGTCTCCAAGCACCCGGGCCGCGTTGGCGCGCAGGTGCGGTTCGGAGTCGGCCAGCAGCGGCAGGAGGGCATCGAGCTCCTCCGATGCGGCCTCGCGGCCCGGTTTGTGGGCGTACGACTGGATCTGGCCCAGGGCCCAGACGGCGTGGAGGCGGGCGTGGAGGCTGGAGCCGCCCTGCGCGAGCGTTGCCAGCGCCGCGATGGACGCGTCGCCGCGGGCGGCGAGTTCGAACTGGGCCGCCTGCCGCACCCGGAAATTGGGATGGGACAGCAGTTCCAGCAGCGTGGGCTCCGGCTTTCCCGAAAAGTCCGACGCCAGCAGTTCGCGGGTCTCCTGGACGATGGGCTGGTGAAGGGTGTTGGTGTCGAAAAAGCGGTAGATCCTCCCCTTGCCCACAGGTTCCCATCCATCCACCCAGTCGCTCACCCACAGGGCTCCGTCCGGCCCCCAGCTGACGTCCGTGGCTTCGATCGCCCACAGTAACCGGCGGTCCTCCACCAACTCGAAGCTGGCACCCTTGGGCTGGAGCTTGAATGCCACGATGCCCGAACCGGCACCACTGCCCCGGAAATCACACAGGGCAAAGGTGCCCTGCCATTCCGGCCCCAGCCCGGTCCCCGGATAATAGGCATTGCCGCTCGGTCCCGCAGTGATGTTCTTGACCGGCGGGGTGAGGTAGGCCGGTTGCGCATCATTCTGCGGCGCCCACATCTTCTCCGAGTTCCACGGGCCGCGGGGGTTCGGACGCTCGAGAAACTGCCATCCGATCCGCCAGCCGCTGTCACCGCCCTCGATCAGATAGGTCCAACGCGCCTGGTCCCCGCCGTCGGAGTTGTTGTCCCCGGTGAACAGATTGCCCCACTCGTCGAACACAAGCTCCTGGGGATTGCGCAGCCCGGAGTAGAACATCTCCATTTCGGAGCCGTCCGGACGGCATCGGAAGACCGCCCCGGTGTCCGGGGTTCCCACGGTCCCCCCCGGGGTCTGCAGGACCGACGCCCGATCCCCGATGCTAAAGTACAGGCGTCCATCCGGCCCCCAGGTGAGGCCATGCAGGTCATGACCGAGGAAGCCCACACGGATCCCGTGCCCGTAGCTGATGCTGCGCCGCGAGTCGGCCACCCCGTCGAGATCCTCATCCCGGAGGTGCCAGACGTTGGGGATGTTCGCAAACCACACATCACGTCCCCGGACGAGCACGCCGGCAGCCACGCCGTCCAGGGGCGTGGCAAAGTTCTCGGCAAACACCTTCGAGACATCCGCCCGGCCGGTGCCGCGGGTGTCGCGGAGGAATCGGATCCGCTCGGTGTTTCGATAATAATCGGCCATCCCGGCGGGACCCAGATGGCGCTGCATCATGGCGAGCCGGTCATCCACGGACCGGCAGGCGAGGTCTTCATCGAGCCAGTCCATGATCCCGCGGATGTCCGGCACACCGCGCCAGGCGCGAAACGACTCGACGGCGAACACCCGTCCATCGTCGGCCACATCAAACGACACGACGTGCGCCACGTCGGGCTCCGCCGCCCAGAGCTCGGCCTTCCAACCCGGGGGCATCTGGAAGCGTCGGATGGCCTTCTCCCCGTCGTCGGAGGCCTCGACAATCCGTGGCGATTCAAAGCTGCCGGCCGGTCCCAGCCGGTGCTGCGCCGCCGCAGGCAGCAGCAGCAGCAGGGGCAGCATGGCCGTCAAAAGCGGGACGCCGGGGATCGAGGACCGTGTCGAATGCGAGCAGGGCGGCATAGAGCCGCTCAGGGTAAAAAGGAACGGGGCGGACGCAAGCGCGACGGCCCTTCCGGCCATTGCTTCCCGTCCCGGGCCTCCTCCGGGTACGCTGTCGCCGTGGCGGGCAGTCTTGTGGTCAACGAAATCTACCGGAGCGTGCAGGGGGAGAGCACGTTTGCGGGATTGCCTTGTGTGTTCGTCCGGCTGACGGGGTGCGCGCTGCGCTGTTCGTATTGCGACACCGCGTATGCCTTCACCGCAGGCGCCCGGCGATCCTTTGAGGACATCCGGGAAGCGGTGGAGCAACTGGCCGCGCCGCATGCCGGCCAGCGGATTCTGGAGCACCGGCTCCCACTGGTCGAGTTCACCGGCGGGGAACCGCTGCTGCAAATCCAGGCGCCCGCACTGATGCGGGAATTCTGCGACGCGGGATTCACCGTGCTCGTGGAAACCGGCGGGGCCCACGACATCGGGATGCTGGATCCGCGCATCCGCCGGATCATGGATCTCAAGACGCCCAGCAGCGGGGAATCCGCCCGCAACCGGTGGGAGAATATTGCGCAACTTCAACCCACCGATGAGGTGAAGTTCGTCATTGGCACGCGGGAGGACTACGAATGGGCACGGGACGTCCTCCTGCGGCATCAGCTTGCAGGACGCTGTCCCCTGCTCTTCTCGTGGGTGGCGCCCCTCGTGCCGCATCAGCACGACGCCTCCCTGAAGCCGTTGCCGGCGGGCGCGACGCCCATTTCCCGGCAGGAACTGGTCGAGGCCCTGCTGGAGGACCATTTGCCGGTCCGTTTCCAGCTCCAGATGCACAAGTTCATCTGGCCTCCGGACCAAAAGGGAGTGTGAACCGCGATGCGCACCCGGGAAACCCTGCGTCAGCTTCGGCTTTACGAGTCACCCAACGTCACGCACCTCGACCCGGACGGACGGTGGCCAATCGTCTGGGATCGGGCGCGCGGCTGCGCCGTATGGGATCCGGAGGGGCGTCGGTACCTGGACCTCACGGCGGCCTTTGGCGTGGCGGCGGCCGGGCACGCGAATCCGGCCGTGGTGCGCGCGGGTCAGCGCCAGCTTCGCCGTCTGCCCCACGCGATGGGGGATGTGCATCCGCACCCGCTCAAGGCGTCGCTCGCCCGGGTCCTGAGCGGCCTGACCTTCGAGCGTTGGAGCGGCCGCCGGTTGACCGGCCGCACGGTGTTCACCAACTCGGGCTTTGAGTCCGTCGAGGCCGCCCTCAAGACGGCACGCCTGGCGACCGGCCGCCCCGGAATCATCGCCTTTGAGGGCGCCTATCATGGACTGGGCTACGGCGCGCTCGAGGCCACCCACCGCGAGCATTTCCGGGGCCCCTTCCGCGACCAGCTCGGGAAATTCGGAACCTTTGTTCCCTGGCCCGCCTGCTCGACGGCCGCATGCTCCTGCCCCGCCAACCCCGCCTGCGCCGACCTGCCGCGGGTGGAGGCCGCGATGCACGACGCCTTCGCCCGACACGCCATCGGCGCCATCCTCGTCGAACCGGTCCAGGCCCGCGGAGGCATCCGGATCCCTTCCCCACAGTTCCTGCCATGGCTTCGCCGTGTCGCGGACGCCCACGGAGCGCTGCTGATTGTGGACGAGATTTACACCGGGTTTGGGCGGACCGGACGCTGGTTTGCCTGCGAGCACAGCGGGGTGATGCCGGATCTGGTCTGTCTGGGCAAAGCCCTCGCCGGCGGGTTTCCGATCAGCGCCTGCGTCGGGCGCGCTGAACTGATGGAAGCGGCCTGGCCGCGGTCGGAGGGGGAGGCGATCCACACCAGCACCTTCCTGGGAAACCCGGTCGGATGCGCCATGGCCCTGGCGCAGATCGCCGAATTGCGCCGTCAACGGTTGATCCCGCGCAGCGCCTCCCTGGGGCGACACCTCCTCAAGTCCCTGCGGGAATTACCCGCCCGGATCGGTCGCCTGGAGCTCACGGTGCGCGGCCTCGGCTTGATGGCCGGTGTTGAATTGAGACATGCCGATGGACGGCCGGCCGGAGCCGAAAGCCTTGCGGCCATCCAATCCCTGCTCCACCAGGGCTACATCCTCCTGCCCGAAGGTCCCGGGGCCGAGGTCATCAGCTTCAGCCCGCCGCTGGTCATTCGGCGGCCCGCACTCGATCGGGCGGTCAGTGCCCTCAAGCAAATCCTCAGGGAGGTGGCCGCATGACCCTGGGCGACATGCGGCGCTGGCTGGAGGCCCAGGGCGTCATGCTGACGAAATCGCTGGGCCAGCATTTTCTACACGACGGCAATCAATTGCGCCGGATCGTGGCTGCCGCCGGCGTGATCCCCGGGGACCGGCTGCTGGAAATCGGCCCCGGACTGGGGCCCCTGACGGAACGGCTTCTGGCCACCGGAGCCCCGGTGACCGCGGTGGAACTGGATGACCGCCTCGCCAACGCCCTTTCCGAGCGCCTGGGCAATCCCCCGTTGCTGGAGCTCGTGCGTGCCGACGCCCTCGAATGGTTGCGGGGGGATTCGCGCAACTGGTCCACAACCAAGCTCGTGGCCAACCTGCCGTACTCGGTCGGTTCCCCGATTCTTGTGGAGCTCGCCCTGTCCCGGCATCCGCCGTCCCGGATGGTCGTCACGTTGCAATGGGAGGTCGTGCAACGGCTGACGGCGGCTCCAGGGACGGAGAACTACGGTCTGTTGACGCTCCTGATCGCGGCGCGGTACGAGCCGGAGGGATGGTTTCGAATTCCGCGCTCCTGTTTTCACCCGCCCCCGGAGGTGGATTCCGCCTGTGTCAACCTCGTCCGTCGGCCGCAGCCCCTGGTGGCGGACGACGTCCTGCCCACCTACGTCCGCGTCGTGCGGCAGGCCTTCAGCCAACGGCGCAAGATGATGCGCAAATTGCTGGTCACCCGCTGGGCGCCGGCGCTCGTGGATGCCGCCCTCCTAGCGGCCGGGGTCCCGCACGGCGCCCGGGCTGAAGTGCTGCCCCCGGAGGCCTTCGCGGACATTGCGTCCCGGCTGGCAGCGCCAGACTGAAGCGGATGAACCGGAAACCGCCCGCGGCCGCGGTCGCCGTTTCCATTGCCGTTGCCGCGGGCACCCCGGTCAGCAATCAACCGAGGCAGCCGGCGAACTTCCAAAAACCCCGGGTCCGGTCGGCCATGCGCAGCGTCCGGGCATGCGCGTCTCCCCCAGCGGTCGCTCCGTCGCTCAATAGATGGTACCCACCGCGCCCGATCTCGCGCAGCCGGGCGGAGGTCAGCCGGCTCTCCAGACAACTGGCGGGCCCCCGCCGCTCCGTATCCCGTGACGCACCGCGTGGACGAACGATCATTCCCAGCCGCAGACGCAGCCGGACCCGGATCGCTTCGAAAATCTTTTCATCACATCCCGAGGCTCTGGACGAGGGCCACCCCTGCGCTGGTCCCCATCCGGTCCGCCCCGGCATCCATCAGAGCCACGACCGTCGCCAGGTCCCGGATCCCGCCGGACGCCTTGACGCCGAAATCCGGCCCCACGATGGAACGTAACAGTGCGACATCGTCCACGGTCGCCCCCCCCGGACCAAACCCTGTGGACGTCTTCACCCAGCGGGCCCCGGACTCCACCGCCATTGAGCTCGCACGGCGCTTTTCGTCTTCGGTCAGCAGCGCGCATTCCAAGATCACCTTCACCGGGACACCGCCGGCCGCCTCGACCACGTCGCGCAATTCACGCAGCACGTACCGGTCATCGCCATCCTTGAGCCGCCCGACGTTGAGGACGACATCCAGTTCCTGGGCGCCTAGGTCCACGAGCGACTCGCATTCGAACCGCTTCACGTCGGCATCCATTGCCCCAAGCGGAAAGCCCGCGACCGCCACGACCCGAACTCCGGTATCTTCCAGCCGGTGCGCCGCTTGGAGCACGCGGGACCCGTGCACGCACACCGCGTGGAAGCCCCAATCCCGGGCCTCCTGACAAAGACGTTCGATGTCCGCGGCCGTGGCGTCGGCCCGCAACAGGGTATGGTCCACGATTCGGGCCAGTTCCGGAGCGGTGAAAGTCATGGTGTCGGGGTGCCGGGCGGGCTACATCAGCTTGAGTTTGGGAAGATCCTGGGAATCCACCAGGCCGACGGGTTCGCCGCGCGCGTTGACCACGATCAGGTCGTCCACCGACTTCCGGTCGAACAGCCGGAGCGCCTCAATGGCCATCGCCTCCTCGCGGATGGACACCGGCCTCCGCGTCATCACCTTGCGGAGCGGACAATCCAGCGCCTGCTCATCCGTGGCCATCCGGCGCCGCAAATCCCCGTCGGTGAACACGCCCCGCAGGCGCCCAGCGGGATCCACCACGGCCACCGAACCCGAGCGGGCGCGGGTCATCAGCAGCAGGGCCTCCCGTACCGTGAGAGTGTCCGGCGCCACCGCATTGCGGTCGCCCCGGCGCATGATGTCCCCGACGCGAACAAGCAGGGCCCGTCCGATGGCGCCGCTGGGATGCCTCCGGGCAAACTCCTCGAGTTTCAATCCCCGGGCATCCGCCACCGCCAGCGCGAGGGCATCCCCAAGCACCAGCATGGCCGTCGTGCTGGAGGTCGGAGCGAGATTGAAGGGGCAGGCTTCGCGCGGAACCCTGCAGGCGAGCACGACATCCGCATGCCGCGCGAGGGTGGACCTTGGGGCGCCGGTCAGCGCGATGATCCGGACGGCAAACCGTCGCAGGGCCGGCAGCAGATGGGTGAGTTCCTCCGACTCGCCGGAGTAGCTCAGCGCCAGCACCAGGTCGCCCTCATGGAGAATTCCAAGGTCCCCATGGAGGGCATCCACGGAATCGAGCACGACTGCCGGCGATCCGGTGCTGCTGAGTGTGGCGGCGATCTTCCGCCCGATGGCGCCGGATTTGCCGATGCCGGCGACCACAATCTTGTGCCGTTCCCCCAGGACCGCCGCCGTCAGGGAGACCGCGCATGCAAACGAGTCGTCCAGCGACGTCGCCACCGCCTGCAACGCCGCAATCTCGGTCCGGAAGACCTGCCGGGCGCGCGCGAGCGGTGTCATCCCTCCAGGAACGCCCGGTGCAGCGTCCGCAGCCCCTCCTCGCTCCGGGAGAGCTGGATGATCACCGAGATCTTGATCTCGCTGGTGGAGATCATGTCTATGTTGATTCCCTCGCCGCCGAGCACATCAAACATCCGGGCGGCGATGCCCGAATGGCTGCGCATGCCGACGCCGACGACGGACAATTTGGCGATGTCCTCCTCGGCCACCGCCTCCTTGAAGCCGACCTCCCCCTTGAGACCGTCAATCACCCGGCTGGCCTTGAGCAGGTCCGGACGGTCCACGGTGAAGCTGAGATCCGTGGACCGCAGCCCGCCCTCATGGCTGGAGTTCTGGACGATCATGTCCACGTTGATGGCCGCGTCCGCGAGGGCGCGGAAGATCCGGGCCGCACGTCCGGGCTGGTCGGGAACCCCGAACAGCGTGATCTTGGCCTGGTTCTTGTCGAGGGAAACGCCGCGGACCACGACGCCCTCCATGCTGGTGGTTTCCTCTTTCACGATGGTGCCGGGGGACTCGTTGAGACTGGAGCGGACTTCAAAAATGACGCCAAACTTCTTGGCGAACTCGACGGACCGCAGCTGCATCACCCTGGCGCCGGCGCCGGCCAGTTCCAGCAGTTCGTCATAGGCAATCTCGGGGAGCTTGCGGGCGGCCGGAACGATCCGGGGATCACTGGTGTAGATGCCATCCACGTCGGTGTAGATCTGGCACAAGTCGGCCTTGAGCGCGGCCGCCAGGGCAATGGCGGTCAGGTCGCTGCCGCCACGGCCGAGGGTGGTGATCTGTCCCTCGGGTGTCTGACCCTGGAATCCCGCCACGATGACCACCGCGCCCTGGTCCAGCAGCCGGTGGACTTCACGGGGGCTGATGTTCCGGATTTTGGCCTTGGTATGGACGCCGTCGGTCACGATGCCGGCCTGGGCGCCGGTGAGGGACACGGCGGGGATCCCCAGGGCGTGGAGGGCGATGGCCGCAAGGGCGATGGTCTGCTGCTCGCCGGTGGACAGGAGCATGTCCATTTCCCGTTCGCTCGGCAGCGGGGTGATCTCCTTGGCCATGCGGATCAGGCCATCGGTGACCCCGCTCATGGCGGACAGGACGACGACGACCTGGTCCCCCTGGTGCCGGTGGCGGGCCACGCGGTCCGCCACGGCGCGGATCCGCCCGGTGGTCGCCACCGAGGTGCCGCCGTATTTCTGCACGATCAAGGCCATGTCAACGAAGCCGGGGATTTCCGCCGGAAGCGCTTCGGGGGGGAAGGAAAAAAGTGACCGGGGAACGGCGGTGGGCTTCCCCCCGCCCCGAGACCTTCCCTAGTCTTTCGGTCGCCACGTGCACGACCTGCTCCGCGACATCTCCCTCTGCATTGCCGCCGCCTGGATCCTCGGTGTCGTTGCGCAGTGGCTTCGCCAGCCGGTGTTGCTGGCCTACCTGGTGGCGGGATTCGTGATCGGGCCCCGGGGGCTGCGGTGGGTGGTTCACGAGGAGGCCATTGATGTCATTTCCGAGCTCGGCCTCATTTTCCTGCTCTTCATGATTGGGCTGGAGATTGACCTCAAGAAGATCGCCGCCGCGGGGCGCTCGATCACCGTGACCGCGGTGGTCCAGATCGCGGGAACCACGGCGCTGGGCATCGGCCTCGCCCGGGCGGTCGGTCTGCCGATGGGCGGCGGCCAGGGGTGGGATGCCCTGTACTTCGGCATCGCTTGTGCCCTCAGCAGCACCGTCATCGTGGTCAAAATCCTGTACGACAAGCGGGAGCTCGACACGGTGGCGGGCCGGGTCACGCTGGGCGTGCTGGTCCTGCAGGACCTGGCCATCATCCTGTTCCTCGCCATCCAGCCGAGCCTCGACCAGATGCGCCTCGGGGCTCTGGTGCTGTCCGTGGCCAAGGTGGCCACGCTGGTGGTGAGCGCGCTGGCGCTGAGCCGCTTCGTGCTGCCCGCCCTGTTCCGTCACGTGGCCCGGCTGCCCGAACTGGTGCTGGTCGGGGCCCTCGCGTGGTGCTTTTCGGTCGGCCAGGGTGCAGCCTCCCTCGGACTCTCCCGCGAAATGGGCGCCCTGGTGGCCGGCGTCGCGCTGTCCACGTTTCCCTACGCCCTGGACGTCACCGCCAAGGTCACCAGTCTGCGGGACTTTTTTGTCACGTTGTTCTTCGTGGGGTTGGGCATGACGATTCCGTTGCCCACCGGGCCCATGATCACCCTCGCCCTCGGCTACTGCGCCTTCGTCATCGTCAGCCGGTTCCTCACCATTTTTCCGCCCCTGTACCTGCTGGGATCCGGATTGCGCCTCAGCCTGGTCAACAGCATCAACCTCTGCCAGCTCAGCGAGTTTTCCCTCGTTCTGGTCGCCCTCGGCATCAAGGAGGGCCAGCTCGCGCGTATGGACACCGGGGCCATCTCGCTCGCCTTCGTGCTGCTCGCGCTGCTTTCATCGTTCACCATGATGCGCTCGGACGGAGCCGTCCGCCGGATGACCCCCTTCCTCAAGCGGTGCGGCTTGAAGGACCTGGATGATGGCGAGACGCAGATGCGCACCCGGGAACAACTGGCCTCATCCGGGGGCCACGGGTCTGCGCGGATCCTGCTGCTGGGCTTCTTCCGAACCGCCAGTTCCCTGCTGGAGGAACTGCAGCGTCACGCACCGAACCTCCTCCCCCAGGTGGCGGTCGTGGACTTCAATCCGCTCGCGCTCAACGAGCTCAAGCGCAGGGGCATCCGCGCGTTGTACGGCGACCTCAGCCAGCGCGACACGCTGATGCATGCGGGCATCGCGCAGGCCGGGGTGCTCGTATGCACCGTCCCCGATTCCCTGCTGCGCGGGGTGACCAACCTCAAGCTGGTGCGCACGCTCCGGGAGCTGAATCCCACGGCCCGGATCATCGCCCCGGCGGAGCGGGTCGGCGACGTGGCGGTGCTCCGTCGGGCGGGTGCCGACTACGTGAGCCTGGCCCGCCTCGGGGAGGCCACGGATCTGCTCGAAGCGGTCCAGGCGGCCGAAAGCGGACTGCTCGAAGAGAAGCGGCTCCGGCTGGAGGCGTTGCTCAAGGACCGGGCCGAGGTGCTGCCTTGAGCCCGACCCGGGATTCGGATTCCCTCCCCGTCCCATGAACGATCGCCAGATTGATGTCGCCCTGGAGGCGGCCATCCGGGCCGCACGCGCCGCCGGAGTGCTGATGGCGACGCACCGGACGCGTCCCAAGAAGGTCCATTCCTCGACGCGCCATGACCTCAAGCTGGAACTGGACGTCCGCTGCCAGAGGGTGATCACCCGAAGCCTCGCCGGGGCGTTTCCAGACATTCCGGTCCTGGGCGAGGAGGCGGTCCAGGAGGCGTCGTTGACGGCCCCGGCCCGGTGGGTGGTGGATCCGGTGGATGGCACGGTGAACTTCGCCCACGGCATTCCCCATGCAGCGGTGAGCATCGCCCTCCAACTGCGGGAAACACCACGGTCGGCCGGATATGCCGATGGCTACGCCACGGTGGCCGGGGTCGTCCTCGACCCGTTTTGTGATGAACGGTTCACCGCGCGACGGGGGCACCCGGCGTGCCTGAACGGACGCCGCATCCGGGTGAGCACCCGGCCCCTGCGCGAGGCGATTCTCAGCCTTGGGTTCTCCGGCCGTGCCGGAAACATCCCGGCGCTGGTCCGGGACGTCCAACGGCTGGCACCGCGCGTGCGCAAGCTCCGGATCATGGGTTCCGCGGCCCTCGCCCTGGCCTACGTCGCCAGCGGACGATTTGACGCCTACGTGGAGACCGGAATCCAGCTGTGGGACATCGCCGCCGGCGGGCTGATTGTCGAATCAGCCGGCGGCGTGTTCCGGCGGCGGCAGGCCGGACCCGACGGCCGGATCGCCCTCGAGGCCTCCAACGGCCACCTGGGCCGCCGGCCGCTGGTCGCGGTACCGTCGGGGACTCAGTAGTCCTCGTCGGGCTCCAGCGGGGGCCGGACCCCGTACTTCTTCTTCAACGCCTCGACCTGGGCGAGTGTCTTCATGCCTCCGGTGCAGGTCGGATGGGTGAGCGACGCGGCGGCGGCGCAGACGCCGGTGAGCAGACACCGCTGCAGTTCCCAGCCCTCGTGCAGGCCGTACAAGACACCGGCGCAAAAGGCATCGCCGGCACCCGCCGTCCCGGCGATCTGCTTGTCCGGCACCTTCAGCGAGGGCTGCCAGTGATCCTTGCCATCGCGGGTGCGGGCGAAACAGCCCTCGGGAAAGTGAATGACAATCAGTTCCTTGACGCCGAATTGGAGGATCGCGCCGGCCGCATGGCGCAGGGAGACCGTGTCGAGCACGCCGTCCTTGCGGATCTTGAACCCGGCCACCTGGCCCGCCTCATATTCGTTGATGATGGCGTAATCGCAGAACTTCAGCGACGGAATGGCCACCGACTTGAACCGGTCACTCGCCTCGCTGACGACATCCACACAGGTCTTCACCCCCGCCGCCTGCGCCGCCTGGAGCAACCGGGACGCCGGGGTGATCCCCTCCTTGTTGACGGTGTCCAGCTTGTCCAGCAGGAGCAGGTAACCGAGATGAAAGATCCGTGCCTTGATCTTGCTGAAGTCGAGTTCCTTCGCGTCCCAGAGGGCGTTTGCACCGCGGCAGTGGAAGAAGGTGCGCCGGCCGGTGGACGCCACCGTCATGACGTCGGTGTAGCTGGTCGGGACATCGGGAATGGCCTTGAGAAAACGCGTGTCAATCTTGTGCTGCTTGCAGTCCGCCAGGATGGCCTCGCCGTCGGCGTCCCGCCCCACAAAACCCGCGCCCGCGAGGGGAAACCCGGCGCCCAGCTTTGCCAGGTTGAGCAGCACGTTGTACGGCGCCCCTCCGGTGCCCTGGTGCCGGGCGGTGATGTTGGCGAGCTGCTCGAGCTGCGGATAGGTATCAATGATCTTGACGTGGTCCACGATCCAGTTGCCACCGGCAAGGATTCCGGACCGTTTGTTCGCGGGAGATGGTTTCATGCGTATCAGGACAGGGGAGACCCCTTCGGATCCCCCCCGCGGAAATGAACCCCGCGACGCTACCGGAACCGCCCTCCGCTGTCTCTACGGAATTGCGATCCCGCCCTGGTGCCGGGGGGTCCCGCGAGTCCCGGGCTTCGTTTCCCCGGGGGTGGCACGGCGGGAGCCCCGCACCAATGCACGGACGGGGAATCCCATGGCGATGGCGGGCAGGGTCTCAGAATGGGGTGCAACCCGGCCCGCCGAATGACGGCAGGTCGGAGCGCTCGCGCAATCCCTGCCAGGGGGCCTCCCCGGAGACATCCTCCACATCGGGAGGACCCGCCTGCGCCGGGCTCAGGATCGCCAGGAACACCAGCGGCTCTCCAAACGGATTGTAGGTGCCGTGGACCTCCCCTTTCGGAATCAACACCATGTCGCCGGGCCCGAGAATCCGCCGGCTGCCGCCGCACCACTGCTCCGCCCGCCCGGACAGCACATAAATGATCTCCTCTCGCGTCGGATGCCGGTGGAAGGGATGGCTGCGTCCGGGCTCCATCGTCGCGCGCACGAGGAGCAGTTCCCGGCACGGGACCACATCGGGACGCGACAGCCATTCATTGACGGTAAAGACGGTCGGCTCCACGAGGCGTTCGGCCGCAGTCACAAAACGCCGCTCATCGCCTGGATCGGGGGTGGACTCCATGGGGAGGATCCTGGGGGGATTACGCTGCCGGGGGCTTCCGCACGGACTTCCAGGGCTCCTCGCCGCTGACATCCACGGCGAAGGGCCCCTCGAACACGGCTGGAGACAGGATCGCGAGGATCACGGCATCGCCTGGGCCCGCGTTGAAGGTGGCGTGGACCCGTCCTCGCGGGATGTGGGCCACCTCTCCGGGCAAGAGGCGGCGGGAAGCCTCCTCGACCCACTGTTCGACCTCTCCTTCCAACACGTAAATGATCTCCTCAAGCTCCGGGTGCGTGTGGAACGGGTGGCCTTCTCCTGGAGGGAGCACGGCGCGGCACAGTTGGAGCCCCTGGGTCTCGGCGATCTCGCGTCGAACGAGCCAGTAGTTGGTACGCCCCCGATATTCCTCCTTCAGGGCCTCGGCGGTGGTGATGAATCGGTGCACCATGGAATTGACGGTCGTCCTACACGAACCCGCCTGCGGCGTCGAACCGGGAATCGCCCGGAGCCGGGAGGGAGCGGGTCCGTTTCGTTGGACAACACAAGCCCGCGATGGAAAAAGTCGTCCCACCCCGTTAGAATGGGCCTCCATGGATGCACCCACCCAGAGCCTCCGTGTCCTCACCGTGGATGACGAACCCCTCGGACGGGAACGGCTGCGCCATTTCCTCGCCGCGGAACCGGAGGTCACCCATGTCGGGGAGGCCACCAACGGTGAGGAGGCGGTCTCGCAGATCCGGGACCTGCGCCCGGATCTCGTGTTTCTCGACATCCAGCTCCCGGGCTGCAATGGGTTCGGCGTCCTGGAGCGGCTCGCCGACCTGCCGCCCCCGGCCGTGGTGTTCGTCACGGCACACAACGAATTCGCACTCCGGGCCTTCGACGTCCACGCGGTGGACTACCTGCTCAAGCCATTCGACCGCGGACGGTTCCGAACGGCACTGCGGCGGGCCATGGACCGTCTGCGCACCACCGCCCCCTCGGAACTCGCCTCCCGCCTTCAAGCGGTCCTGGCCCAGATGCAGACGCGTCCGGATCCAGCGGTCGGGCGCATCCCCGTGAAGTCCGGCAGCCGGGTGACATTCGTCAACGTGGCCGATGTGGACTGGATCGGGTCGGCGGACAATTACGTCGAACTGCACGTCGGAACGCAGGTGCACCTCGTCCGGGAAACGCTCACCGCCATGGAAAAGCGGCTGCCGCCGGACCGCTTTGTCCGCATCAGCCGCACGGCGATCGTCAACGGTGAACGGGTCCGGGAGCTGCAGCCCCTGTTCCACGGGGAATACAGCGTCATGCTGCGCGACGGAACCCGGCTGACCCTGAGCCGGACCTACCGCGACCAGTTGCCGCGGTTTGGGATCCGCTGACCCGGGCCTCGGACGTCAGAGCCGGGCCACCAGCAGTTCCCGCTGGAAGATCATCTCCTTGGGCAGGAACTGGTAGATGTTCATGAACAGTTCGTCGTGCTGCAGGATTTCGCGCCGCCATTCGTCCGGGTTCATCGCCTGCAGCCGGTCGAACCGGGACTCGGTGAATCCCTCGAGCCCGTCGGTGTCGAAATCCTCCCATCGGGGCACCCAGCCCAGCGCGGTTTCGCAGGCACCGGCGTGGTGGCGACAGCGGTCCACAATCCAACGGAGCACCCGCATGTTCTCGCCATAGCCCGGCCAGAGAAAGCTGCCGTCCTCGTCGCGCCGGAACCAGTTCACCTGAAACACCCGCGGTGGCAGGCGCAGCTTCTTGCGCATGTCGAGCCAGTGACGGAAGTAGCGGCCGATGTTGTACCCGCAGAACGGCAGCATCGCCATGGGGTCACGACGGACCTGCCCCACGGCCCCCGCCGCCGCGGCCGTGGTCTCACTGCCCATCGTCGCTCCCAAAAACACCCCGTGACTCCAGTTGAACGCCTCGAAGACGAGGGGGACGGTATTCGGACGCCGCCCGCCGAAAATCAGGGCCGAAATCGGCACCCCGGCCGGGTCGTGCGCCTCGGGCGCCAGCATCGGGTTGTTGATCATCGGCGCCGTGAAACGCGAGTTGGGATGGGCGGCCTTCTCGAGCGATTCCGGGGTCCAGGGATTCCCGCGCCAGTCGAGGCACTCCGCCGGGGGCGGATCATCGTGCCCCTCCCACCAGACCGTGCCGTCGGGCTTCAATGCGACATTGGTGAAGATGGTGTCGCGCCGAATGGACTGCATGGCGTTGGGGTTGGTCTTCGCATTGGTGCCCGGCGCGACCCCGAAATAGCCCGCCTCCGGGTTGATGGCATGCAACCGTCCGTCCGGCCCGGGCTTCATCCAGGCGATGTCATCCCCGACGGTCCAGACCCGCCACCCGCGGTACCGTTCCGGCGGCACCAGCATGGCAAAATTGGTCTTGCCGCACTGGCTGGGGAAGGCGGCCGCGACATAGGTTTTCTCACCGTCCGGCGATTCAACACCCAGGATGAGCATGTGCTCGGCCATCCAGCCCTCGTGACATCCAAGCCACGACGCAATCCGCAGGGCGAAGCACTTCTTCCCGAGCAGCGCATTGCCGCCATAGCCGGACCCGACCGAAATGACCTCGTTGCGTTCCGGAAAGTGACAGATGAACCGTCGCTCCGGGTCCAGATCGAGCAGGCAGTGCAGACCGCGGTTGAATTCCGCCCCCTCCCCCAGCGCCTCCCAGGCCACCCGCCCCATGCGCGCCATGATGCGCATGTTGAGCACCACATAGATGGAGTCCGTGATTTCGACGCCCACCCGGCTCAACGGGGATCCGGGCGGCCCCATGAGGTACGGGACGACGTACAGGACGCGTCCCCGCATGGAACCGGTCACCATCGCCAGCAACCGCTCGCGCATCGGCCCGGGTGCCGACCAGTTGTTGGTCGGTCCCGCATCCGCCTCGGACTCCGTGCAGATGTAGGTGCATTGCTCCACACGGGCGACGTCGTCCGGATGCGACCGGTGGTAGTAGCATCCCGGCAGCTTCTCCTGGTTGAGCCGGACGAGGACCCCCTGCGCCACCGCGGCGGCGTACAGCGCGTCACGCTCGGCCCCGGATCCGTCACACCAGAAGACCCGGTCGGGCAGGGTCCTGCGCGCCACGTCCCCCACCCAGGCAAGGACGTGGGCATTTCCGGGACGTTCCGTTCCAAAGGCGGCAGGCAGTTCGTTCATAATGGGACCTTTCAGGGGGCGCTGGGAGCGGCCCCCGGAGAAACATGATTGCGTGCCCGGGTGTCGCGCCGCGCCGATTTTGCCAGAACCGCAACACGCCGCGGCCATCGCGGACGAAACGCGGCCCGATGAGCAGCGCTGCGCGAGGTCATCCGAGGTTGCGTCCAACGCCAAAGCCGGCCGCAAGCCCCGCCAGCAGGGCGAGCAGCCAGGGCTGGGTCAACGGATTGGGCCACCAGGATCCGGTCCACCGCCCTCGCACCCAGCGCACCCCAAGCGCGGCCCCAAGTGGCACGGCGAACAACACGAGGGCGTTGTGGCGGAAGGCCTCGACCACACGGCCGTTCAAAAGCGCATGCAACGCGCGTGTCGCCCCGCATCCGGGGCACTGCAGGCCCGTCCACTGATGCAGCAGGCACCGCGGGAAGTAGGGCTGTCCGGACGGCTCCACGCGCCAGACGATCCCCATCGCGACGAGCACCAGCAGGCCCAGACCAAGGAGTACCAACCCGGTCCGGCGGGTCGCTGCGGGAACCGGGACGGGGACCGTGGACGGCAGCGGCGGCTCGGCGTTCTGGACCCGGACCGGAGGCATGGATCAGCGGAAGGCGGACTTGACCTCCGGCTTGTTGAGCACCAGGAGGCTCCAAACGCCGATGGGCAGTCCGATCAGGCAGCAGCAGCCGGCGCAGGGCAGCAACGTCAACACCGCCGCCGTGACCGCCAGACCCCAATCCTCAAGCCGCTGCATCTTGAGCGCACCAAAGATCACCATGCCGTTGACGGCCACGCCAAACAGGGCCTGCAGGATGTCCGTCACCCCAATTCCGGCGTTCCGCAACTGCTCCAGTTGAGAGCGGCTGCCCGGATCCAGCGGCAGGCCGCCATTGAGCGCCCATTCCAGCATCGCCCCCCGCGCCACCAGCATCACCAACACCAGCACCATGCCCAGAGCGGCCATGATGACCATGAGCTGCGCCGGCAACCGCACCAGATTGGCGGCCCGGACGGGATCGGCCATCGGGATGCCGCGGCCGGGGACCGCAGCGGGCATGTCCCGAGTCTCAGCGGGTCCCGGCGGGGTCCCCAAGGCCAGCAATCCGGCAAACTCGGGGAACTGGCTGAGCGGCTTCCACTCGGCGTCGCCCTCGTTGCGGATCCTGGAATCCCGGTTCAGCCGTCCTTCCTGGATCCACTGGCGGACCGTCTCGGCACCGACGGGTCCGTATTCCTTTTGGTCTCCTCCCTGGACGCGATACATGGCGCTCTTTGATGAGTCGGGGTGACTGCTGCGGGAGATCCCTATCAGGCTCGGGCGGTCCGGGCGAGAAACTTATGCAACGGCCGGCGCGGCCACCGCACCCGGGTCGCGATACCGGTACTGCCGGGCCACCAGAACAAACACCACGGAGACGACAAAGGTCATGCCCGCGTACAGCAGAAAACGCCCGGGCGTCACGGAGGCATCGTCGCGCGCCCCACCGCCAAATCGCGTGATCAGCGCCACCAGACCGTTGCCCGCAGCCACGGTCAGCAGCCAAAAGCTCATGATGATGCTCTTCATGCTCGCCGCCGCCTGGGTGTAGGCGAACTCCAAGCCGGTGGTGGACACCAGCACCTCCGCCGTCGTGAGGATCAGGTAGGGCACCGACTGCCAGAGCACGCTCAACTGGGCACCGTCGGCGAGGCGTTGCTGGATCCAGGCCACCACCACGTACGAGAGGCCGGCGACCACCATGCCCAGCCCGATCCGTCGCAGCGGCGTGATCCATCGCCGGCCCAGCGGGTACACCACGCCCGTGAGGAGGGGCACCAGCAGCATCACCAGAAGCGGATTCAGCGACTGCATCTCCTCGCCCCCGATCACATAGGTGTCCGTGATCTGCCACGGCACCATCTGCCGCGCCTGCAGCACCCAGGTGGACGAGTGCTGGTCAAACATCGCCCAAAACGGGGGGATCAGGACAAAGATGCTCAGCACCGGAAGCACGGACCGCGCAGCGGCCACCTCCGCCGCCGTGTACCTCGGCATCGCGCCCGACCAGAAGTCGGGCCCCGCACGGCGTCGCCGCCAGGCCTCAAGGGCCACCGGGAAGAATCCCGCCACGTGGCTCTCGCGCGCCGGCGGCACGTGCAGGTAACGCTTGCGTCCGCTCCAGAAAATCAACGTCGCCAGCCCCATGACGATGCCGGGGACGCCAAACGCCCACCCATAGCCCACGGTCCGCGCGAGGAACGGAATGGTCAGGAATGCAAAAAACGATCCGAAATTGATGGAGAAGTAGAAGGCGGCGTAGGCCTTCTGGTAGAGCCGCGAGGCTCCCACCGGGAATTGATCGCCCATGAACGCCGACACGCACGGCTTGATGCCTCCGGCCCCCAGGGCGATCAGGGTCAGTCCCGTCCACAGCAGGGCCACCCGGGTTTCCACCACCTGCGTCAGGTCGCTCAGCGCCAGCACCCCGTGTCCGGCACAGTACAGCAGCGAAATCCACAAGATGGTCCGGTAGCGTCCCCACAGCCGGTCGGAGAGGTAGGCCCCCAGGAGCGGCGTGAAGTAGTTCGCCATGATGAACAGGTGGATCCACAGGGTGGCGGTGTCCTGGGTCAGCCCCAGTCCGCCGCGGATCACCTCGCCGGAGATGTAGCCGGCGAGGATGCCCTTCATCCCGTAGAAGCTGTACCGTTCGCAGGCCTCGTTCCCGATGATGAATTTGACCTGCGACGGCCACGGGGTGCGGACCGGGGACTCCGCGGGGGCGGCGGGGACGGCGGCGGGGCTGCTCACGCCCCTGCGACTACCGCGGACCGCCCGTCCGGTGCAAGCCCGCAAGCCCCACAAGCCCCACAAGCCCGCGGAACCATCAACCTCGGCCTCCTCAGCCCTGCTCGCGCAGCAGCTCCGCCGCATGCACCTTCGCCGCCGCGCCGCCGCCCAGCATGCGCGCCACTTCCTCCACCCGTGCCGCGCCCTCCAGGCGGGTGACACGCGATTCGGTGCGGCCCTCGCTCAATGACTTGCTGACGACGAAATGGGTCTCCCCGGCCGCCGCCACCGGGGCCAGGTGGGTGATGCACAGCACCTGATGCTGCCGCGCGATCCGTCGCATGCGCTCCCCGACCGCCCGGGCCGTCTCGCCGCCGACATTGGCATCCACCTCGTCAAACACGAGCACCGGCACCGCATCCTCGGCCGCCAGCACGGTCTTGAGCGCCAGCATCACCCGCGCGAGCTCCCCGCTCGAGGCAATTGCCCGCAGCGGATGCGCCGGTTCGCCCGGGTTCGGGGCAAACTGGAATTCGCAGGCGTCGCAGCCCGTGGACCCGGGAGCCGGCAGCGGGCGCAGCCCGATGTCAAAGTGGCACCGGGCAAAGCCCAGAGCCGACAGCTCGCGGGTCACCGCAGGCGTCAGGCGCGGAATCACCCGCTGCCGCGCCGCGGTCAATGCCGCGCCTCCTGCCGCGAGTTCGGCATCCAGCCGGGCAGCCGCGGCGTCCAGCCGCGCCACCTCCCCATCCCGCCCCTCCATCCCCTCCAGCCGGCGCCGGGCGTCCTGCCCAAACTCCAGAATGCCGGCGATCGTCGGGGCATACTTGCGCCGCAGGGATTGAACGAGGTTCACGCGCTCTTCCAACGCCTGGAGGCGTTCCGGATCGAGTTCAATGTGGTCGGCATAACGGGACAGGCTGCCCTGCAGGTCGCGCACCAGTTCAACTGTCTGTGCATGGAGTGCCGCCAGGGGCTCCGCATCCGGATCCAGGCGTTGCACGTCCTGGATGGCCCGGCCGGCCTGCGCCAGCGCCGCCGTCGCGGAATGGTCCTCGCCATCGAGCGCCTCCAGGGCCGCCGCCGCCAGCTCCCGCAGCCGTGCCGCGTTCCCGGCCCGGCGGAATTCAGCCTCCAGATCGGCCTCATCCGAAGCCTCCAGCCGCGCCGCCTCGATCTCGGACACCTGGAACCGCAGGAGGTCCAGTTGCTGCGCGAAGGTGCGCTCATCCTCCATCAGCGCGCGACGGGCCTGATCCACCTCCGCACGGTTCCGGACCCGCGCGCCGAAGGCCGCCACCTGCTCCCCGAGGCCGCCGAAGGCGTCCAGGATCGCAAGTTGCCGGGCCGGTTGCAGCAGCGACTGGTGTTCGTGCGGTCCGTGCAGGTCCACCAGCCAGTCCCCCAAGGCCGCCAGGCGATCCAGGGTGGTGGGCGATCCGTTGACAAACTGGCGGTTGGTCCCGGCGGCGGTAAACGTGCGTTTGAGCAGAAGCTGCCCCGGCTCCCCCGGCTCGAGCCCGTTGGCCTCAAAATAGGCCGCCAGGGTCGCCTCCAACCGGGGGACTTCAAACAAGGCCTCCACAGTGCAGGCCTCCGCTCCGGATCGCAGCAGCGTCCGATCCGCCCGCTGACCGAGCACCAGGTTCAGGGCGCCGAGGATCACCGACTTGCCCGCGCCCGTCTCGCCGGTGAGCACATTCAGGCCCCGACCGAACTCCACGGTCAGGTCGGCGACCAGCGCGAGGTTGCGGATTCGCAACGTGGTGAGCATTCCCGCGCGACCTTCCCGCGCCGCGGCCCAAAGCGGAAGGGCCAAAAATTCCCCGCAAGAATCCCCTTGGTGCCCCGGCACCGCACCGGTGTACTCGGGTCGGCGCATGGCGTTTTCCTTCCGTTTTCTGGGCACGGGCACCTCCCAGGGGGTGCCGGTCATCGGTCGCGAGTACCCGCCCCAGTATCTCGCCAATCCGAGGAACCACCGGCTGCGCCCCTCCATTTATGTGCAGTCCCCGGAAACCCGGCTGGTCGTGGACACCACGCCGGACTTCCGCACCCAGATGCTGCGCGAAGGACTCGGGTATCTCGACGCGGTGCTGATCACCCATGCCCATGCCGATCACATCATGGGTCTGGACGACTGCCGGCGGGTCTGCGACCTGCGCGGCGGACCGCTCCCGGTGTATGCCTCCCGGGAGACCCTCCAGGCCCTGCAGCGGGTCTTCGTGTACGCCTTCGATGGGCGTCCCATCTCAAGGGGGTATTTTCATCCCGATCCCCGCGAAATCACCGGCCCGTTCACCCTCGGCGACCTGGAGATCACGCCGCTGTTGCTGCCGCACGGACGCATCCAGACCCTCGGATTTCTCTTCGCCCAGCATCACGGCCCCCGCATGGCGTACCTGAGCGACTGCAAGGAGGTGCCGGCGGAGGTGCTCGGACAGATCCGCGGCATCGAGGTCGTGGTGCTGGACGCCCTCCGCAAGACCCCGCACTGGACCCACATGTGCCTGGATGAGGCGCTCACCGCGGCGCGGCGGATCGGTGCCGGCCGGACCTTCTTCACCCACCTGACGCACGACTACGACCACGACGCCGACCAGGCGGAACTGCCCGCCGGGGTGCAACTCGCCCACGACGGACTGGAGGTGGACGTGGCATGAAGCGGCCGCACCCGGAATCCGATCGCGGTTCCCTGTTCTACCGGGTCTGCGGCCGGATCGTGCAGGGAGTCGGCATCACCTACTTCGGCTGGACGGTGTACCATCCGGAGCGCGTTCCCCCGGTCGGGCCGGTCCTGCTCGCCGCCAATCACGTCTCCTTTGCGGATCCGCCGCTGATCGGCGCGGCCGTCCCCCGACCCATCCATTATCTGGCCCGACAGACCCTGTTTCAGCACCCGGCGTTCTCGCGCCTGATCCGGTCCCTGAACGCCGTGCCGTTGGACCGCGACGGGGGCAGCGCCGCAGGTCTGCGGACCGTGTTGGACCTGTTCGCGGCGAACCAGGTGGTGCTGCTGTTTCCGGAGGGCACCCGTTCCACCGACGGTCGCATTCGGGAAACCCCGAGCGGTCTCGGGCTGATGGTGCTCCGCACCGGCACGCCCGTGGTTCCCGTGCGAACCTTTGGCCTTGGGGAACTCTGGGGACGCTCCCAGGCGCTGCCGCGTCCGGGACGCATTGTGATCAAGTTCGGCCAACCCATGCGGTTCGAGCGTCAGCATGCGGAGCTCGCCACGGCCTCGCGCCCGCGCGTCC
This sequence comes from Verrucomicrobiia bacterium, assembly GCA_019634635.1. NCBI lineage: Bacteria > Pseudomonadati > Verrucomicrobiota > Verrucomicrobiia > Verrucomicrobiia bacterium. The sequence continues at coordinate 184,348 of JAHCBB010000006.1, read as the reverse complement.
GGGAACTGTACGAGGAGGTGACGCGCGAGGTGATGGACAGCCTCCGCCGCCTCGAGCCCTGCCGCGACCGGACCACGTTCGGGTGAGCGGCGCGCGGCGGCGTCCTCCACAAAACGGCTGCGCGACGCGCCTTGGAGTCCGCGTGGTCCTCCGCCGTTCTCGGTTCCGGCCGGCGCCTCACCAGGGAAAGGTGGGCGAGACTCAACAATGCTCAGCCTCGCAGCGCTTCACGGCGTCGCATGGTTCCGATCACGGCGCAAACCTCACCCGGTAGAATCCCATGTCCGGACCCGAACCCGAATCCAGAGTCGGCAGGACAACACCGTCGGACGAGGGGTTGACGAGTTCCCACGGGAGCACCGTTTCCCAATCCACCAGATTCGTTGAACCCTCGATGTTTGCGCCCGCGGCGGACGGAAGAATCAGCAACCGGCGATTTCGGTTCTCTTCACCGGTCCAAGCGAGGGTGGTCGGCACTTCGAATTCCAGCGGCGCCGAATCGAAAAATCGCCCCCAGCGATCGGCCACGGTCGCCCGCAACGTCTGCAACCTTGCCCCCGCCGGCCGATAACGGAATTCGGCCGCTGGCCGTAGTCCGAAATAGGCCCTCGTGTTCTGCGCGTTGGTGACGCCCACGCTCAGGAACAAATTGGGGTCGCCGCCGACGTCGAGGGCGATGTTCACGGAGGAGGCGGATGGCGGATCGGTCACCCTCAACACCGGATCAAGCGAGGGCAGTTTACGGTCTTCAAGAATCACGAGCTCGGCGATGGCCAGTGAACCCGGAGACGCTCCGATCATGGATGTCAACATCAACGTTCCACCCCGATTTCCGCGGTACGGCCCTCCGCCGGGGAATGGGATCAACACGTCCGCGCGGCCGGCCCCCGCCGGCATTGAGTTTGTTCCGTCCATGGCGTCCGTTGTCACGTAATCGAGTGTCGGAACAGCCCCGTACGCGACGGCCCGTGGGATCGGCACATTCACGAAGCTGTTTCCCATCAGCTGGATGCGGAACTCCACTGCGCCATGGGTGGCGCCGCGACGAACGACCGTCACCGCGCCGGTTTCACCGCGGCGGAAGACCCAGCGGTTGGTCGCGAACTCCAGAATGGGAAGGTCGTCCGGACCGAGAATTCGAAAGCGCGCCCTCGCGGCCGCCGTTCCTGTCAGGGTCAGACTGTCCGATACCCGCACCGTGTAGGTGCCGGGCCACAAGATGGGCAGGGTCAGGGTTGCGTTGGTTCCCGGATGTCGCGTCAGGCTGTGCGAGCCGTCATCCCCGCGAACATCCACCCAGAGCGACGAATTCGCAGGGACCGGAAGGGAGCGGCCCGCCTCGATCCTTACCGTGGTGGGAGCCATGTGCGACTCATCAGGAATGACGACGCGAACGGCAAAACGCGGCGGCGGAGGCCCGGTGACCGTGAGGCTCCGCGTCGCGGCCTGGGTTACGGTGCGACCGAAACCGTCGGTGACCGCGAACGACGGTTGCAGGCGACCTGCCCCCGGCACGTGGACCCGGAACACGACCGACTGCGGGACGCCGTCGGGGCCCGGCGGGAATTTCAACGTGGCGACGGCTGCGGTGTTCGTTCCGATGATTGTCGCCTGCACAGGGACGCCGTTGGCGACTGTGGCGACGACTTCGTACTCCACAAACTCGGTGGTGTCGGGGGCGACGCCCCCTGCGTTGGACAGCGGGCGGACGACGACCCGCGGCAGGGGATTCGACGGCACCGTCTGCACAAGCCGGACGGAAGCGAACGATGAAGTGCCGACCAGATAATCCACGGAATCGGCGATTTGCAGGCCAAACCGCAACGGCGCGCCGCCGCTTTCCGTGTAGCGCAACCCGACATGAACTTCGGTCTCCGACTGGCCGGGCTCGAAGCGGACTTCGGCCGCTTCCGGTGGCCCCCCACTTCCGTGTCCGTAGGCCCGGCTCTGAATATTCGTCAGCCCTTGGATGGCGAGTCGTGTCAGCGCGAGGGATTGCGTGACCCACAGCTGTGCGACAAGCGGTTCGTCGGGATCACCGCTGCGGCGGAACCGGAAGACGGCGGGTGAAGCTGGAGCGTCCGGCGTCTCCGGGCTGGCTCCCTGCGGAACGACGGCTTCGATCGTGACCACAGGAGGCTCGGAGGCGGGCGGTTCGAACGGCTCGGCCGGCCCGCGGAGGCCCGGAAAGTCGGTGCCTGAGACCGCTTCCCAAAAGGGGGTGCGGTACGGGTCGCCAACGGTCCGGACCACGCCCTGCGTGTCGAGGAGCACGCTGAAGCGGTTCGCCGATGCCATGGCGACAGATCGAGGCAGATTTGTGGCGGCCTGCGGTGCCGTGCCGACATATGTGGCCAACCACAGCTCGTTTGAGGCGTTGCGAAGGAGGAACAGCGGCCCGTATCCCGATACGTCCGCCCAAGGCTGTCCACCCGATGGAATGTCAAGAGGTCCCGGATCCCAGGTCGCTTCTGGAGGAGGCACCAAATAGAGCCGGCCGGAACTCGACCAGGCGAACCGCATGTCCACATTCGCGGTGATGTTCGTCCAATGGCCGCCATCGGGGTCGGCGGCCAGGCTCCGCGGTGGTGCCGATGACAATGGAGCCGCGGAATCCAGGAAGATTGAGAAATCGTAGAGTCTCCCGTCGTCGCCCAACGCCATCAAAAAACCGTATCCGGCCGCGATTTGCTTCCACCGCAAAACTCCGGGTGGAAACGGGAGCCGGTCCGATCGAATCGCCGGGCCCTTGGTCGCACCGTTCCGCGGCCAGTCGAATGTCAGGCAGTCCGCCCGGCCTGATTCCGTCAGAACCGCCACAAATGCGGCCCGTGTCGTACCATTGACCCAACTGCCGCCGAAACCTCCCACATCAAAAGCCGTCCATGGACCCTCTCCAAGAAGGAGCGGCTCATCCAGCGGCGCAAAGCCCGGTGCGGGTTCGTTGTCGGGCACACGCTGGAGCAGGTACAGGCCGCCGGCGTCACTTTGCGCGACAAGAACGAATCCAAGGGCGGCCCGGGTCCAGCGCCCGCCGTCCGGCGGCATCGGAGCCGGACGGGGTTGCCATGGCAGCAGCCCTGGTTCACGGAACCGGGGCTGAAAGGCAATATCGCCCCAAGTCCACAGGCGGCCGTCAAGACCGATCACCGCCGCCGAATTGCCGCCATTGATCCGGGCGAGACGCGGTTCACCACGGGCAAACGGAACGAAAACCAACAGACAAACCCCGGCGAACAGCGGACGCCAGGGACGCGAAAGGTGTTTCATTTTGGGCGCTGGACATCGTGGGGACGACCATTTCCAGCAGTTGCAATGCCACGGACCAAGCGAAATTGGGCGACCCGGCAGGACCTCTTGCGGCCGCCGGCCAATAAGGTGCAGTACGTGCGGTCCTCCGCCGTTCTCGGAACGGACCGGCGCGTCACCGGGGAACGGCGGGTGAAGTCGCCGAACGGTGAGGTCTTACTTCGCGGGACGCCGTTGGCGACTGTGGCGACGACTTCTGACTCTGCACGCGGCTCACCAGTGGGTTCGCCCCCGCAGCGAGGCTCCGCCACTGGACATCAAGGCCGGAACGTTCCACGACTGCAAAGGCGCAATGGCGCTACGGCGCCAAGGTCAGCACCCGGAGGTATCCGGTGCCAACCGCGCCCTCAATTGGAACCTCCAGATCCCGGGCGGTCGCGGGAAAGACCCATTCAGTGCCCGGAAGATCCATGGCCTCCCAGGCGGGCGAATTGAGACGGGAAGTCCATTCCATGCGCAGCCGCCGGTTTGCCGGTTGCGCGATCCGAATCCGATAGCCGCCCTCAGGGCGATGAGGCCGGACGATGGCCGGCTCTTCCGGGGAGGGTGTGGCGAGGGACAGGATCCAGTCGCGGATCAACTGGGCGCCCGCACCATCCGCAACGGAGGAAGCCAGGGGCGGCATCTGTCCCGGCCCGCGCGTCGAGAGGCGTCGCAAGAGGACCGAATGCCCGGGATCCCCGGGGGCGATCACACGGTCCCGGGGATCAGTCCCCGGTGACAGCAATCTCCCGTCCACAAGACCGCTGAGCGCAGTCGGCGTCTCGAGTCGGGCATCAAAAAACCCATGCCCCGGTCCTCCCGGCCGATGACAGTTGCCGCAGTTCGCGGCAAGGTAGCTTCGTGCCCGCCATTCCAGACTCGCATCCGGATCTTCCGTGCGGGCGAGCATCGGAAGCGGCCGGAGGGTCACGGGCGGGTCGTGGAGATACCCGGCCTGTGCCAGGTCCGCGATTTGGTGCGATGGGAGTGCCGGCGATCCCGCGATCCGGTTGAGCTGGGCGGTGTTGAAGCTCAGGGCCCAACCGCTGGCCTGATTGTGGCAGGCCAGACATTCGCCGCGACCGGGATACCTCCATTCCCGGTCCGTTCGGACACCGTCCATCACCACGGGAATGGTCTCGCCAAACCCTCCCTCCGGCACCAACACGGCGTTGCCCGGGGACGTCCACCGGTAGGTCACCCCGTAAACTCCGTTCGAATTGCGGACGAGGAACCGGGTTTCCAGACGCCGGGCGGATTCCGGGACACCGTTCGTCATTTCCAGCTCGAAGTGCTTGATCCACACCGTTCCTGCCGGTGATTCCCAGGCGCCCGCGGCCCGAAATCCGAAGGTGTCCTCCACCCGCGGTACTGAGAACCAGCGTCGTTTCCGGGCACCGTCAGACCAGAACGGCTCGTTGACCTCATACGGGACGATTCCGGGATGCGGCTCGAGCGTCTCCAGATTGGCGAATGCGCCCGTCTCCGCGAGCGTTTCCGGCAACCGTTCCCCCGTGAAGACTCCCGAATAGGCCAGTTTCCAGATCCGGTTCTGGGCGATCTCCGAGACCCACAGATCGTCGGTGGTCTCATGGACCTTGAGGGAAGTGACGCGGGGCTGGTATCCCCCGAGGGATATGAGATCGGCCCGCCCACCGGGATTCGGCCTCATGGCAGTGACCCAGCCGCCTCCATAGTCCGAAAACAAGAGATACCCATACAGCGCTGCAAACCGTGAACCGCGATAAACCTCGCCCCCGATCACGCAACTGCCCGAGTTGTGATCGTACGCGAAGACCGGTGCCCCGTAGCCATGATCCGGATTGGAGAAGAAATCCTCCGGCACGCTCTCGGGCAGAATTCCCGGGACCCCCCCTTCGCGGGCAGGCCAGCCGTGGTTCGCCCCCTTGCGACTCACGTAAACCGCCTCGGACGACTCGAATCCCACATCACCCACCCAAGGATCCCCCGTCTCCGGATCCAGCGAAAATCGGAAGGGATTCCGGAGGCCCACCGACCAGAACTCGGTTCGCACGCGGGCGGGATCCACCGGGCGTCCCAGAAACGATGTGGCGCCCACGAACGGGTTGTCTGGTGGAATGCGGTAACCGCCAATCACCGACGGATGCGGATTGGGCGCGAGCGAATCCGGGCGCTCATCCACATCAATCCTCCAGATGGCCGAAAAGAATCCGCCGTCAATCTGCTGGCTGTTGGTCTTCGGGGCATATCCGTCCCCACAGGAACCGTAGAGGTACCCATCCCGTCCGAAATGCAGGTCGCCTCCGTAATGGTTGCGGCGGGTATACTTCTGGCGGATCAGGACGCGCTCCTGCGGATCCGCGCGGGACGGATCCTCCACCGACACACGGAATTCGGAGATCTGATTGAAGCGCAGGGGCTCGTCGTCGGTGTCCTCGCGAGCCACCCGATGAACGAAAAACCGCCCGTTGCTCGCGTATTGCGGATGAAACGCCATCGAAAGCAGGCCTTCTTCGGGCCCCACGAAGGTGGACCCGGTGACATCGAGAAAGACAGTCCGGCTGGGCGCGGCGATGTTGGTGACCACGGCCACGACGCCGCCCTTTTCCACGACGAACACCCGGTTGGTTTCCCCGGGTGGGAACACCACCCGGACGGGGACGTCGAACTGCAGGTTCAGGGCATCCACCAACCGGAATCCGAAACGCCCCGGATTCTGGGGAAGCCTCAGGGAATGGTTGGGCTGCCGGACGAGTCCGCCCGCCGTCGTCCCGACGGAAGCTCCCATCAGGAGCAGTGCTGCAATCCAGACGCGAAACATACGAAAGACCTGCTCAGGTTTGAACGACGCCCATTCGCCGACGGAAGACTGCCGACACCTGGAATGGGCGACATCAAATTCGTCCAAATTCCGGTCGGGACCTCCGGAACCGTTTGAGATCCCCTCCGGTCGCTGCGGGTTCCGTCCCCAGTCCACCCGTCACCTCCCCGGATCCCAGGCACGCTCCCAGAGCCAGAGGAAGTCGGGGTTGTTCCGGCGGTTGATGTCCGCAGCTGCGGAAGCCTCCTCAAGGGTTCGGATCACCGGGGCAGTGCGGGAATCCACCCATTTACGAAGCTCCACGTGACCATCGGCAAAGCTCACGGGACACCGCCGCGCGCGCCGTCCGGCCGGCCACTTGCCAACCCAGGCGTACTCCTCCGGCGGAAGGCCAGGCTGGATGAGAAACATCCCGTGGGTGAGGGTCCACGGATGGGAGTCAATGAACACGTAGAATCCCGAGGGCGACACGGCCCGAAAGTCGTCCATGCGCACCAACGCCACCGGATCGTACGCGAGTTCCCCATCGGGCAGGCGTCCCACGCCGCTGCCACCGAAGACGATGAAATTGTTCATCGAGTAACTGCGCGAACGACGCGCACCCCGGTTCTTGACCAAGTTGGCCCGGCTGTGGTCATCCGGACAACGAAACACGCGGGCTTCGCGCAAATACGGCCCGAGGTGACCGGGGCCGGGCGCCAGGAGCTGGTCCGTATTCGCGGCGTCGGCATCGCTCATGATGCCCAGGTAGTAGCCCTCCACCCATCGCGGCAGATGGGGTTCGCCGGTGCTCGTCTCCGACGGGGACATCCAGTCCCGGCAATCCGGTGCATACAACAACCACGCCAGCGTGAGCTGGCGCAGGTTGTTGACGCACGCCACCGCACCGGCCTTCTGCCGCGCACCGATCAGTGCGGGCAACAGCAGGCCGGCCAGCAGGGCGATCACCGCGACGACCACCAGAAGTTCCACCAGCGTGAACCCCCTCCGCCTTCCGCGCGATTCCCGCCCCATACACCAGGACCTCGCGCGGCTGAAGCTTGCCCGATCGCTGGGCTTTGCAAGGTTCATGGAGGAACACGCAAACGATAGAACCGCCGGGATTCCTCCCCGCCGGCCACGGTGATCGGACCGCCGGCTGCGACCGCCACCGGTTCCCACTCCACGGGAGGGTCGAGGTGATCGGCGGTTTCCAGCAGCAGGTTGCCCCAGCGCACGTCCCACCAAAGCGCGAGGCCTTCAGAATCCAGGCGGTGCTGGATCGGAGGCAGCGGGGGTGCCTCACCGGCAACGATCGGTTCCCCGGGTACCGGGTGGAAGGCGACCCCCGTCACCTCAAACGGCGTGTGGCTGTCCACCACCGGACGGCTGAGCCGGAGCCAGCCGTGGTGGAAACCCGTCACAAGGGCGAGCCGCAGGCCGAGAAGAAGATCCTTCTCGCGTTCAAACGCGGATTCACCGATCGTCGCAAATTCCCAGTCGTTCTTCATGATGGCCCGATACTCAAGAAGGCGAATACCATAGTTCTCTGATGGAGGACGTGGCGGATCGGGAAAGTAATTGGTGAGAGATTGCTTCCTGACGTCCACAATCTCTCCAGCAAGAAACGGCAGGCGCCTGCTGGTCGCACGAACGAACCGTGAAGCGTTCCAAGGTGCGATGCCATAGCTCACTCGCCACGTTTCCGGGGTGTCAGCAGATTTTATTCCATCCGATACGTACCCGATGTCGGTCGTGCCATTCTCGTCGAAGTCAATGGCTTCAATCAACCCTAGATTCGGGATCGGCTGTGCGGAGGCAAACACCGTGCAGCTCAGAAGAGCGCTGACATATGTACGTTTCATCTTCGTGGTGGACCTACTAATTTCCAGAGGTCCTTGGAATTAATACAAACGCGCGCTGGCTTCCATTAAACAACCCATTCCCGACAATTTGGCCCGAGGCATTTATGCCTGACGCGTCCTTCAGAATCCATCCACTTGGGGCATGAGTGAAGTGCGGGTCATTCAAATCAACCCAGTCGGTCGCACTGGCGTTTGGACTTCTTTTGAGCACTGCTCTTCCAGGTGAATTATTTGTATTTGACCAGCCTGCAATCCAACCAGAACTGGAGATGGCGTTTGCAGAACTTCGGGAGTCTTCAGATGTACCAATACGAGCTTTCCAAGCATTAAGATCCAATGAACTGGACTGGGATCCCAATCCAGAACTCGGCCAATAGACCGCCCGTCTTACTGCCGAGTCGGTTTCATACCACCCCACTGCGTGACCCGAACTATTGACCGCTGTGCCTCTGGATTTGAGATTCTGACCCCCACTCGTTCCGGGGGCTCTTAAAATATCGCCGGCACCGTCGGACGGATTAAACTCAAGGCCCTTGACGCTCGTGCCTGCTTGGCTGCGAAATGCCACGTAGTTCGACAGGCCGCTCTGGTAGGTCACACGAAGTTCTCCGATTACCTGGTTGTTTAAATTTGCGCCATATGCCTCCCCGGGCCAACTACTGTTAAGATTGCCTCCGACATCAAACGGTGTATAGCCCGTGTTTGTTGAGGCCCACACCCAGGTGGTTGGACGACTTGTGGAGTTCGCATTGCGGCTCCTCCCGACGATCAAGGCTGCATTGGAGACAATGCCCCATGCGGTGCTCGGACCGCTGGAGAGGTGGGGCAGATTAGTTGCGGAACCTCCAAGCACCCGGACGCGCGCATTGCTTCCCACCCCCCCTACCAGGTGAATTGGGGCGGTGCTGATCCCATAGTACTGCATATCCTCAATGGGGTTGAACGCCACGTTTGGAAGCTGCCAGTGGCCTCCTCGCGAGGCAACATAGATCAGGTTGGTACCGCTGAGGGTGCCGAAATCACCGAAACCAGCCGCCCGGGGTTGGGTGCTCCCGTTGAGGTCATTCAGAGCGTATGCTTGGGAATTAATTGTATAGTATCCGGAGTTATCAGTGGAAAGCTCTTTGAGGGTCCACATCGGCCCGTCAAAGATCAGGACATGCACGTTGGTGGACAGCCCGGGCGCGTAGTTTGCAGAGAGGGCCAGGCGGGCCACGATGATGTTCTGCTCGGTCAGGTTGTCCTCACGGGTGACGATCTGCACGTCCGCGGTGTCGCTGCCCGCCGGGATGGTGATGGTGCCGTTGGTGAACGGGCTGCTGGTGGACCAGGTGCCGGTGCCGTTGGAAATGTAGTAATCGGCGGTGCCCGAAGTCCCGTAGGTCGCCGCAAGATCGCTCAAATTGTTGGGACGAACGAACACGCCCGAATGGAGGGAGAGGTTGACCGAAAGGGAGCTGCTGGTGGGACCGCTGCGACGCACGCGGATGCGGGCCCGCTTTGCGGAGGCCGTATTCTTGTCATCGCCCACGTCCGGACTTGCGGTCAGTTCAACCGTTGTTCCCAGGGGAAAACTGTGGCTGGACCAGGCATCGCGATCGGGATCCAGCAGCCCGTTGGCGGCTCCCAGATCCGCAAAGGCCGCCAGGCGGCACATCCCGTGGATCCCGGCCAGATTGGAGAGGGTGAACGTTGCCGTTCCATTGTTGGTGCTGGTCTGCGCGATGAGATGGCTGGTGACGCTCCCATTGGGGTGAATGATGGCGTTGGTCAGTCTCAACGAGACCCCGGAAACCGGCAGCGTTCCGGTCACCCCACCGGCAGCCAGGCGCTGATCGGCGACTCGGACGACGACCGTGAGGGTGCCGTTGTTGGTGGTTGAGTACGAGGTCTGGCCGATCTGCACTTCCCGGACGGCCGTCAGGCGGCCGGAGCCATTGGTGATCATGCCGACCCGCTCCAGGCGGCCGGCAGGCTGGAAGCCGCCCGGTGAGGGCGATACAGCGGTTCGGAGGTCGTTGTACAGGGGTGCCGATGTGGGGGTGAAGGATGCGTACGTCGCGGTGGGCAGAAGGGTCGGACTGGTGACGTCATAGCCAACCGTCGAGAGCCGGTTGGCGGTGAGCACCATGTTGGTCACCGGCTCCCGGGTCCGCGAATAAATGGAACAGTTGATGTTCGACAGTGTCGGAATCTTCCAGATGGGGCGGAAAACGGACTGCCCGCTGTTACCCGGATCTGGGCGGAAAAAGCTGGCCAGGGGCCAGGTGGTCAGGTCGTTGTGCTGAAAATGCACATCGCCCGCACGACCGCGGATGATGAGACCATGGCAGTCGTTGGTCTCGATCCGGCCCAGCCCCAAGTTCGGGTTGGTCTGGGCGGTTTCGGGATCGTTTATGCAGATGTCGCTGTAATTCTGGTGAAAATTTCTTCCCGCGAGCCGGATGAGGTTGTTGGTGACGAAGAGGCCCCTCTGGGTGGGGTCTCCCCAATTGTCCGGAATTCCCAAAAAGCCAAGCACCGTTGCATCCAGAAACGCGTTGTTGTTCCAAACCAGCGGTCCGAGGGTCCCGGTGTCCAAATTGAACCCGCTGCCCACGTTGAGGAAGACATTGTCCTCAAAGAGAATCCGGCCCGAGGCGGTAAAGGCCGCGTGATTGGTCCAGTTGGCGATCGTGGGGTATTCGCTCGAGCGACCTCCGGTGCCCGACCCGATGGTTCGTGGATTGCCCCGCACCTGGCATCGTCTTACGATGGCCACCGGGGTGGTGCTGGGTGCATTGGAATTTCGGTACACGTGGGGCATGAGGATTGTCGAGTATCCCGCATGGAGTGCCCCGAAATTCGAAACCTCGACGTCCTCGATGATCCAGGGCGCGGGGGCACCCGGAAAATTGGCCTGTCCGTCATCAAAGGTATGGATGAAAACCGGGAATCCCTCCACACCCCCGAATCCGTCGAGATGGGATAGGGGAACCTTTCCGACGGAACCGAAGTTCTGGATGAGGACGTTGCGAACCCTGCCTCGGAAAGCCGCCAGATCGAGGGCAAAGGATTTATAGCCGCCGGCGTTGGCCTCTGAGGTCCACGCTCCCAAGCCCCCAAAGTTGCCATCCAGGACGAGGTTCTCGACCTGGATGGTGTCGAGGTAGAAGTTCTTAAGGGGAGTCCCTGAGGCACCAACGCGAATCAACCACTGGTGGGCGGAATTTTCATTGGGCCAGCTATTGGTGTCTGACCGCGGCCCCAACACCAGCCGTGGACGAATGCCGTTGGCGTCGGGAATGCCCACAAGGCGCACGATTCGGTTGGTGTTTCCCTTGATCCAGATCGCGTCCGAGGTGCTAGTATGGCCCTTGTTGGTGCCACCCACCATGTAGTCTCCAGGGAGGAAGTAGATCGTCAGATTCGGAAGCGCATTCGTCTGATCGAGCCACTCGTTCACCGCAAGGTTGGTGAACTTCTTCGGCGCGTTGGTGCTTGTTCCGTCACCAGTGCCGTTTGGCGAAGTCCAGCGTTCTTGTTGAGCCTGGAGAGCAACTCCTGCCAGGAGTGCTGCTAACAGAAGGATGGTTCCTCGGGCCGGGGAGAGGTCGGGCCGGGGAGAGGTCGGGCCGGGGAGAGGTCGGGCCGGGGAGAGGTCGGGCCGGGGAAGTTCACGTTCGGTTTGAGGTTGTCGAAACGAGTTGCTGCCATCCGCGAAGGAAAGTCAAGCAGGATCCTTGCCTCCCAGAAACCGGATCCATTCCTGATGCCGGTGCCGCCTCTTCTGGAATTGAAGCACCTTGCCGCTGAGATCGTTCATCGCCGCGAAGCGCGTGATGGTTCCATGGCTCAAGTCCCCGATGGCAAGCGCGCGCGTGGCGAAGGGCATTCCGTGGATGCGCCGGAATCGGAAACCCCATAGGCTCCTCCGGGTGGACCGCACGCCTTCGGCATCACCCACCTCGCAGGTTCCCCCGGCGCGGGATCCCATCACCGGCCTCAACCCGGAGACCTCCCTGGCAGCGGTGCTGTCCAGCACCGCCCTTCAACACCCCGGCCGTTCCGCAGTGCTGGGCCCCCACCGGGAGCCGCTGTCGTACGATCGCCTCTGGGATTTCGTTGCGGAGTTCGGCGCCACATTGCGTCGCCTGGGCATCGGACCGCAGGACCGGGTGGCGCTGGCAATTCCGCAAGGTCCGGAGCTGGCGCTGGCCTTTCTCGCCGTGGCCTCCTGGTCCGTGGCCGCCCCCGTCAACTCCCAGGCGCCGCCCGCCGACCTCGAGTTTCAACTGCAAAGCCTCGGGGCGCGCCGTCTGATCGCCTCGGATGCTTTTGCGGAGTCGGACACCGCCCGGGACCTCGCGATCCGGCTGGGCATCGAGGTCCTCCGGCTTCGATCGGACCCCGCCCGGTTCCCCTCGCTTTCCCTGCCGGAAGCGCCACCGACCCCGGTCGTGTCGGGGACGCCCGGATCGGCGGAGGATGTGGCCCTGGTGCTGCACACTTCGGGCACCACGTCGCGACCCAAGCGAGTTCCGCTCACGCAGGCCAACCTGCTGGCGTCGGCCCGGGCCATTGGCGAAACCCTCCGGCTCGGACCCGACGACCGATGCCTCAACCTGATGCCGCTTTTCCACATTCACGGCCTGGTCGCGGGCCTGCTCGCCCCGATCGTATCGGCGGGCAGCGTGGTCTGCCCGGATCGGCCGGATGCCGACGCATTTCTCGACGCCCTGAAGCAATGGGAACCCACCTGGTACTCGGCAGTACCCACCCTTCATCAAACGATCCTGTCCCGGGTACGGGCCGCCGGGGGGCCCGGCGGACGCCACACGCTCCGTCTCATCCGCTCCTCCTCGGCCGCGCTGCCCCCAAGCCTGATGATGGGATTGGAGGAGACGTTCGGTGTGCCGGTCATTGAGTCGTACGGCATGACGGAGGCCGCGCACCAGATGGCGAGCAATCCCCTGCCTCCCCGCCCGCGCAAACCCGGATCGGTCGGACCCGCCGCCGGCCCGGAAGTGGCGATCCTGGGCCCCGCCGGGGACCTCCTGCCGCCCGAGGTCGTGGGTGAGGTCGTCATTCGTGGTCCGTCCGTCACCCGCGGCTACGAGGAGGCCACAGACAACGCAACGGCATGGGTTGGCGGATGGTTTCGAACCGGGGACCAGGGGCGTCTCGACGCCGACGGCTACCTGTTCCTCACCGGCCGGTTGAAGGACCTCATCAACCGCGGGGGCGAAAAGATCGCACCACGCGAAGTGGACGAGGTGCTGCTCGCCGTTGACGGGGTGGCCGAGGCGGTCGCGTTTGCGGTGCCGCACCCCACGCTGGGTGAGGACGTGGCAGCCGCCGTCGTTCCGCAACCGGGAGCGCGCCTCACCGAGGAGGCCCTGCGCCTCCACGCGTTCGGCCGATTGCCGGCGTTCAAGGTGCCCGGCCGGATCCTCCTCGTTGAAGCCCTGCCCAAGGGGGCGACGGGAAAGCTCCAGCGGACGGGCCTTGCCGACCGCTTCGCCGCGGCGCTGTCCGCGCCCTTCGCCGAACCCGCGACCCCGATGGAACAACAGGTGGCCGGGGCATTTGCCGCGGTGCTGGAACAACCGCGCGTCGGGCGGATGGACAACTTCTTCGCACTGGGTGGCGACTCGCTGCGCGCGACCCGGGTGCTCAACCGGCTGCAACCCCACCTCGGGTTCGACATACCGCCCGCAACGCTGTTTCGAAATCCCGTGGTCGCCCGGTTCGCGGTCGCACTCGATCAGATGCGTGAGGCGTTGATTGATGGCCTTGCGGCGGAAATCGCCCGCCGGCCCCCTGCCGAACAAGAGGCCCTGCTGCGGGGTCTGGGCGACGAGGCTCCAGGCGCCGCGCCCGGACATCACACCTGATCCGGCTGCGGATTGGCCCCCTCGGAACCCGCCTGCGGTACATGCCCCTGCCGATGAACCCGTCCGTACCCCCGCTGACCGGGCGTCTCGCCAGCCTGACATCCACGGCACTCGCCCGTCTCCGCCAACGGCTGTATCCAGGCGCCCTGTCCGGCAGTGGCTGGACGGCGGCGGCGCTGCAACGCTGTGGCATCCGCCAGGTGTACACCGTCGCCGGCACGCCCGTGGACGCCGTCCTCGCCGAATGCGCCGCCCGTGGAATCCGCGTGCTGGGCATGCGCCATCAACAGACGGCGGTGCTGGCGGCGGCTGCGGGCAACTATGTGGCGGGGCGGCTGGAATCCGTGGTTGTGGTGTCCGCGGGACCCGCGGTGACCAACACGCTCACCGGATTGCTCGTCGCCCGGGACAACGGATGGCCCGTGGTGGTCCTCGGAGGACGCCGCGCCCTGTCCGGGGCCGGCACGGGACAATTTCAGGAGTTGGATGCGCGGCCGATCACCGGCTCATTGACCCGCTGGACCGCCACGCCGCAACGGTGCGAAGACATCCCGAAGACCGTGATCGAGGCCTGTTCAAGGGCCATGGATGGCCGTCCAGGCCCCGTGTATCTCGACCTCGCGGAGGATGTGCTGACGGCGACGGCAGCGTGCGCAATGCCGGAGGTTCCGTCGCCGCCCCACCCCGCCGCTCCGGAGGAATCCCTGCTGGATGCCGCCTGTCGGCGGATTCGCGAGTCCAGGCGTCCCCTGCTCGTCGTGGGCGACGGCCTGCGATGGTCCCTGGACGCCTCCGACGTCCGGGAGTTCGTCGAGGCCAACGGAATCCCATTCATCTCCACATCGCTGGCCCGGGGCTACCTCCCGGACGACCATCCGCTGGCCGCCGGGGCCGCCCGCCGATGGATCCAGGGTGAAGCCGATGTGGTGCTCCTCGCTGGCGCGTCCCTGGACTGGCGCTTCCGTTTCGGCAGCGGCGTGGCTGCCGGTGCCTGCGTCATCCACGCCGATCTCGACGGGCCGGCCATCGGGCTCAACGTGCCCGCGACGATCGGCTGGGTCGGGCAGCCCGGAGTGTTCCTCCGGTCGCTGACCCGCGCCCTCGCCGCGGACGGTGCTTCAAGATCCCCTCATCCACATTCCGGGTGGCACGAAGCCATCCGTCAGGCGCGGGATCGGACCGAAACTTCCGAGGCGTCGCGGCAATCCACTCCCATGGCACCCCGGGAACTGGTGCTGGCGCTTCGCGATGCCCTGCCACCGGGCGTCTTCCTGGTCGCCGAAGGGAACGTCTGCCTTGGCGCCGCACAGCGGTTGTTCAAGATCCGCGAGCCCCTGACCTGGCTGGATCCGGGGATGAACGGGATCATCGGCGGCGGCATCCCCTTCGCCATCGGCGCGCAGGTCGCATCGCCGGGACGCCGCGTCGTGGCATTGTGCGGGGACACCGGCTTCGCGATGAGCGCCATGGACCTTGAGTCCGCCGTGCGTCACCGCCTTCCGGTGGTGATTGTGGTGGCCAATAACGACGGCAACACCGGAGCCCTGCGGGATGACGCGTTGTTCCCACCGGACCACCCGGAACGGGTGACCCGCTATGTTCCCGGGCTGCGATATGAACAGTTGGTGGCGCTGTTTGGCGGCCATGCCGAATTCGTCACGGAGCCCCGCCAATTCCGCCCCGCAATGCAACGCGCCCTCGAATCCGGAAGGCCCGCGTGCATCCATGTCCCGGTGGACCCGCACGCCGCCCCGACGGCGTCGTGGTGACGCCCCGAGTACCGGCCAATGAACCCGCCCCCCGATCCCCCCCGATCCGTGACCGACGAAGTCCGGTCGCGCCTCGCACAACTCGATCCCGCGGCGGCGGCCCTGCTGCGACAGCGGCTGGGGGCCCCGGTGGCATCGTCCGGCACCGATCAAACTCCGGAGGCGCCCTTCCGCTCCATTCCCTGCGCTCATCCGCTCCGGGTCGAAAACGATCCGCCGCTCCGCGTCCATCCCGCCACCAGCGGCCAGCAGCGGATGTGGTTCATTCATCAGTTCGCTCCGGAATCCCCGGTTTACCTCGTGCCCACGGCGTTCCGCCTGCGGGGGCCCTTGAACGTCCGCTGGCTGGAGGCATCCCTGGCCGCAGTCGTCCGGCGTCACGACGCCCTCCGGACCACGTTCGGACTGGAGGACGCCGGCATCGTTCAGCGCGTCGCGCAGGATGCCACGGTGATCCTCGAGACGGCGGTCGCGGAGAGCGGACCGCCGGAAGAACGTCCTTCGGTGGCCCGGGCATGGATCGAGGCCGCGGTCCGTCAGCCGATGGACTTGGAAACCGGGCCGCCCGTCCGGGTCCTGCTGGTGCGAATGGGCCCGGAGGATCACGCCCTGCTGCTGGTGCTGCATCACATCATCTCCGATGCCGCTTCGCTGTTGAATGTTCTCCAGGACCTCTCAACCAGCTATGGCGCGCTGGCCGCCGGTCGTGCGGCCCAACTGCCGGATCCGCCGCTGCAGCCGGCGGATGTCGCGGCATGGCAGGAACAGGGTCCGGGAGCCGCAGTTCTCGAGGCCCAGGAGTCGTGGTGGGCCGGGAAGCTTTCCGGTGACCTGCCGGCATTGGATCTGCCGGCGGACCGACCCCGCCCCGACGTGCCTTCCTTTCGTGGCGACCGCCGGGTCCGGGTCCTGAACCCCCGCTGGCGGGTTCCACTCGAAGGCCGGGCTCGCGAGCAGGGCGCGACCGTGTTCATGCACCTGCTGGCGGCCCACGCATTATTCCTCCATCGGGAGACCGGCCTGCGACAGGTCATCATCGGGATTCCCATCGCGGGCCGTTCGCGCGTCGAATTCGAGCCTTCGGTGGGATTCTTTGCCAATACGCTCCCGCTGCGCATCCCGTTCCCGGCCGGGCTGACCGGACGCGGCCTGCTCGAACAGGTCCGGGACATCGCCCTCGACGCCTACGAACATCAAGACCTCCGCTTCGAGCGCCTCGTGGAACGGCTCCGGATTCCCCGCGACACCTCGCGCCAACCCCTGGTGACCCAGACCTTCTCCGTCCGGGATCCGCTGGCGCCCGTGCTGCGCCTTCCCGGCGTGGAGGCCACCGAGTGGCCGGTGACCACGGGCACCAGCAAGTTCGACCTGTCCCTGACGGTGGAGCGGTCCCAGGCACCCGGGGCGTGGCGGGTGACGGCCGATTACAGCACGGACCTGTTCGACGCGGAGCGCGTGGACCGGTGGCTCGAGCGTTGGGAGGCCCTCGTCGAAGATCTGGTGGACCATCCGGAGCAACCGGTCACCGCCCCATGCGGATCCCAGGGGCCCGGAGGCACCTGATCCCGGAGAGCGACGTCGAACCCGAAGGCAATGGCGTTGCCCAGGAGGCCCCGAGGATCGCAGTCGCCCCAGCATCCGCAGACCGCAGACCGTGTTGCGCCCGGACGGGAGTCCGGCGTCACTCCCGCGAGACAACGCCAGCGGCCTCCAGCGGATGCAGTCCGCGATGGGCCAGGGCGGGCGGGCCTGTGCCCGGGAACATCTTGCCCGGGTTGGAAAGACCGTCCGGATCAAACGCGGCACGGATCCGCTCTTGGAGCTCGACCGCGTCGGGCGTGAACAGGTCCTTCAAAAAATCCCGCTTCTCGACGCCAATGCCATGCTCTCCGGTGATCGAGCCTCCCATGGCGACACACAGCTTCAGGATCCGACCCGCCACCGCCTCCGCACGCTCCAGCGCACCGGGCTGCCGGCCATCGAACAGAATCAGCGGATGCAGATTGCCGTCACCCGCGTGGAAGACATTGGCAATGCGCAGCCCGGATTCGCGCGACAGGGCCGCAATCTGCCGCAGGGCCTCGCCCAGTCGCCGGCGCGGGACCACCCCGTCCTGCACAATGAAATCCGGGGACAACCGCCCGACCGCGCTGAAGGCGCTCTTGCGTCCCCTCCAGATCGCCTGCCGCTCGGCGGCATCGCGGGCCGGCCGCACCGCCACCGGATCGCCCGCCGCCAGGATCTCCCCCAGACGTTCCCGCTCCACGGCGACCGTCTCCCGCGGGCCCTCCAGCTCCACGATCAGCACCGCCTCACAACCCGCCGGGTACTCCGAGTGCACCGCGGCCCGGGCGGCTTCCAAGGCCAGCGCATCCATGATCTCCAGCGCTCCGGGAAGCAGCCCGGCCGCAATCACGGCGGTGACGGCGTCGCCGGCCTGCTCCAAGGTCCGGTAGCCCGCCAGCACCGTGTGAAAGCACTCCGCGCGCGGCAGCAGCTGCAGGGTGATCTCCAGGGCAACACCGAACAGGCCCTCGTGCCCGGTAAACAGCCCGCACCAGTCGGGGCCGATCCGCTCCCGGCCGTTCCCGCCCCAGGTGACCACCTCGCCCGAACCCAGCACCGCCTTCAGACCCAGCACATGATTGGCGGTCATGCCGTACTTGAGGCAGTGCGCACCGCCGGAGTTGAAGGCGACGTTCCCGCCAATGGTGCAGATGGATTGGCTCGATGGATCCGGGGCGTAATGCAGCCCGTGGGGCGATGCGGCCGCGGTGACCTGGCTGTTGATGACCCCGGGTTCAACCACCGCGGTGCGGTCTTCCGGATCCAGCCGCAGAATGCGGTTCAACCGGTTCAGGGCGATGACGATCCCGCCGGCAACCGGCAGGGAGCCCCCGGACAGGCTCGTGCCGCTGCCCCTGGCGACAAACGGGATGCCCGCCCCGCGGCAGGCCCGTACCAGCGCGATCACCTCATCCGTGGTCCCGGGCACCGCGACCGCCAGCGGACGCGTCCGGAACGCGGTCAACCCGTCACTCTCATAGGTGGCCAGCTCCGCCGGAGCGGTCAGCCAGCAATCCGAGGGCAGGATGGCGGCGATCCGGGAGAGCGGGTCCATGGGCCATCACCCGGCAACGCTCCCGGGATGCCGCCACACTTCGCGAAGTGCCGCGAGGACGAGGTCCACGTTTCGCGTCGTCGCTCCATGTCCCATGAGCCCGATGCGCCACGCCTTTCCGGCCATGACGCCCAGGCCGGCCCCGATCTCAATGTCGTAGTCCTCCAGGAGTCGTCGCCGCACCAGGACGTCGTCGGCTCCCGCCGGAATCCCAACGCAGTTCAGGGTGTGCAGGGAGTGCCTGGGGATGTAGGAGAGGCCCATGCCTTCGAGCCCGGCGCGCAACCGGCGGTGCGCCTGGGCATGCCGGGCAATCCGGGCATCGAGCCCTTCCTCCAGGACGATCGCCAGCGCCTCGTTGAGCGCATAGGTCATGTTGATCGGCGCCGTGTGATGATACACGCGTCCGCCCCCGGCCCCGGCTCCGGCGAGGTAATACTTCCGGAGCATGGAGACGTCGAGATACCACGACTGCGGCTTCGACGTGCGGGCGTCCATCCGGGCCAGCGCCCGCTCCCCAAAGCTGACCGGCGACAACCCCGGCGGACAGCTCAGGCACTTTTGCGTGCCGCTGTAGATCGCATCAATGCCCCACTCATCCACGCGCAGCTCGTGGCCGCCCAGGCTGGTGACGGCATCCACGAGAAACAAGGCCCCGTGGTCGTGGACCCGTTCGGCGATGCCCTCAAGCGGTTGCAGGGCGCCGGTGCTGGTTTCGGCATGGACCAGTGCCACCAGCCGCGATTTTGGGTGCTCCGCGAGGGCCGCCGACACCTGATCGCGGGTGAAAACGTCGCCCCAGGCGGCATCGAGCGAATGGACGACGGCCCCGCACCGCTCCATCACGTCCTTCATGCGGCCACCGAACACGCCATTCACGCCCACAATCACCTCGTCGCCGGGCTCGATCAGGTTCACTGCAAGGCACTCCATGCCCGCCATGCCGGTGCCGCTGACGGGAAATGTGAGCCGGTTGCGGGTCCTGAAGACCTGGCGCAGCCGTTCGCAGGTCTCGTCCATGATGGCGAGGTACTGGGGATCCAGATGCCCCAGGGTGGGAGCAGCGAGGGCCCGGAGCACACGGGCGGGTACCGGACTCGGACCGGGCCCCATCAGGATCCGTTCGCGGGGATGGGTGGTGTTCATCATCACGATCAAGGAAGTCCAGCGACGTGGGTCAGGACCTGACAGACGATGCCCCGCCCGGTTCGAGGGCGGCCGCCGCGGTGCGCACCCAGGCCCGCACCCGCGCCGTGGCCTCTGCCAGCGGCACAGCCTCCAGGGTGCCGCCGCGGGGCTTGAGCTCCACCTCGCCGCGCGCCAGGGATTTTTCACCCAGGTTGACCCGAAGCGGGAAGCCCACGAGTTCGCTGTCCTTGAACTTGACCCCCGGCCGCTCGTCGCGGTCGTCCAGGATCACCTCGATGCCGGCTTCCATCAGCTCGCAATACAGGGCTTCCGCGGCCCGCATGGGTGCGCTGTCCGGCGCCACGGAAAGCGGCGTCAGGCAAACCTGGTAGGGCGCCACGGACAGGGGCCAAACGATGCCGTCCCGGTCGTGACACTGTTCGATCACCGCCTGCAGCGTGCGGGTGACGCCGATGCCGTAGCAGCCCATCACGCACGGGCGGCGCCGCCCGTCCTCGGGCAAAAAATACGCATTGAGTTTCTCACTGTACGTGGTGCCGAGCTTGAACACGTGACCGACCTCGATGGCACGGCCGATCTTCAGGGGCTCTCCCGTGGCCACGGACAACTCGCCGGCGACGACGGTGCGCAGGTCCTCCCAGGTGTCGGGGCGGACGTCACGGTCCATCTCGACGTGGCGCAGGTGGAATCCATCTTCATTGGCCCCGGTGGTCATCCCTGCCGCTCCGTGCAATTGCCGGTCGGCAATCACGCGGATGCCCCGGGAGGCGAGGGTGTCGCGTCCGACCACGGCCCCAAGGGACCCCGGATGCGCCCCGAGCGTGGCGAGGCATTCCGCGGGGGTTGCGGGACGCGCCCCGACGGCACCGGTGCGGGCCAGCAGCTTGGTCTCGCTCAACTGGTCGTCGCCGCGCAGGAGCAGCACCACGGGCTGGGAATCGAGCACGTACAGGAGGGTCTTGATCTGGGCGTGGGCGGGCACGCCGTGAGGCGGGGCGGCCAGGGCCTCGATCGTCAGCACACCCGGGGTGGCGAACCGCTCGGGCGCGGCACCGGTGGAGGCGGAGGGCGTCGGCGTCAGCGCCCCGCGGCTGGTGGCCTTCTCGATGTTCGCGGCGTAGGTGCCCGAATCACACGACACCACCTCGTTCTCCCCGGTATCCGCGGGCACCATGAACTCGTGGGAATGGCTGCCGCCGATCACCCCCGTGTCGGCCTCGACCGCCACCGCCCGCAGACCGCACCGGGCAAAAATCCGGGTGTAGGCGTCGTACATGCGCTGATAGCTCTCCATGGCCGCCTCGTCGCTGGTGTCGAACGAATAGGCGTCCTTCATCACGAACTCCTTCGCCCGCATCAGGCCAAAGCGCGGGCGGATTTCGTCGCGGAATTTCACGCCAATCTGGTAGAAGTTCAGCGGGAGCTGCTTGTAGGAGCTGATCTCCCCGGCGGCGAGCGTCGTGACCACCTCCTCATGGGTCGGACCCAGGACCCATTCCTTTGCCGCCCGGTCTCGCACGCGGAACAGCACCTCACGGGCCGTCTGGTAGCGCCCCGAAGCATGCCAGATTTCCGGCGGCTGCAGCGCAGGCATCAGCACCTCGATCGCCCCGGCACGGTCCATTTCGCTGCGGACGATCCCCTCGATCTTTCGCAGCACGCGCAGGCCCATGGGGAGGAAGGTGTAGAGCCCTCCGGTGAGCTTTCGAACGAGCCCGGCACGAAGCAGCAGTTGATGGGACGGGATCTCGGCATCGGCCGGGACCTCCTTGAGGGTGGGAATCAGCGTTTGTGACCAGCGCATGTACGACCGGCGAAGTGAGCCGTGCCCACCGGGTTCCCACAAGCACGCGTTCCGACTTCGTCAGGCCGGAGACTTCAGCGCGACAACGCCACGAGGTACCGCTGCAGCCGGTCGGACTCGGGCCGGTTGCGGCGCTCCTTGTGGATGAGGTGCACGTTGGCGATCATGCGCTGCAAGGTCCGGCGGCTGCTCAACGGGGCCAGATGGCTCTCGTCAAAGCCGACGGCGGACTCCAGGAGGCGCTTCCTGCAGTCCAGGCGGGTGAGCAGCTGGCCGCCGTGGAACGGGTCAATGTACACCTCGGCCATGGGGGTCTGGTACCGGCAGAGGAAATGGGACGGCATCCCGATCCCGGTCACCGGGATCCGCACCCGGCGCGCCACCAGGAGGTACACCGCGCTGAGCGTGATCGGGATGCCCAGGCGGCGGTCCATGACACGGTTGAGGTAGCTGTTGGCCGGATCGAAAAAGTGCTCCTCGTTCCCGCGGAAGCGGAGCTGTTCGAACAGCACCTCGTTCATCGCGTCCAGCGCCACTCCGGGGCCAAAACCAGCCGGCAGCATCCCGCCCACGCGGGCGGCCCATTCATCCAGTTGCGCCTGGTACGCCGCCACATTGATTTCCGGATGACTCGTGAGGACGAACCGCCAGAGGCCCTCCTCCAGGTCGAAGTGCTCGCCCTGCGAGAGGATGAACTGGAGGAACTCCGCGTCATTGCGGGCCGCCAATCGCTCATGAAGCAGCTCCCGGACCCGCCGCCGGATGGCCGGGTCGTCGTGGAGCCGGTGTCGTTCAAGAAACGTGAACGCCGGCTCGCCCGCGGCAACCAGCCGCGCCCGGATCAACCGATGAACCTGCGGATCCTCATCGCCAAGCAGGATCAGCATCGCCTGGAACTGGGATTCCGTGAACGGGCCGGAGCCGGCAGGTCGCGAGGTCGCGCTCACGACGCAGATCGTACCGGGACCGCCGCCGAACGGAAGCCGGAACCATCGGGACCCTCCGCACCTCCCCACCGGACCGGCGCCGCGCGGCCCGGCGTCAGGCGTTGTCCTGGATCAACTCCACCTTGGCGCCGGTCATCAGTCGCTCGACAAAGCCGGTGTTGTACTGGCCCCGCCTGAAATCCGGGTCCTGGAGGACGGCCTGCTCGAAGGGGATGGTGGACTTGATCCCGGTCACCATGTATTCGCCCAGCGCGCGGCTCATCTTGCTCATGGCCTCCGCGCGGTCCTTCCCGCGCGTGATCAGCTTGGCAATCATCGAGTCGTAGTACGGAGGGATGGTGTACCCGGCGTAGGCATGGGAGTCCACGCGGACCCCGGGGCCGCCGGGGGCGTAGTACATCTCGATCCGCCCCGGGCTCGGACGGAAATCGTCAAACGGATTCTCGGCATTGATCCGGCACTCGATCGCATGGCCCTTCATCTGCACGTCGCCCTGGGACATCCCGAGTTTCTCCCCAAGGGCGATCAGGATCTGCTGCTTCACGAGGTCCACACCCGTCACCTCCTCGGTGACCGGATGCTCGACCTGGATGCGCTTGTTGACCTCCAGGAAGTAGAACTGCCCCTGATCGTCGGCGATGAACTCCACGGTGCCCGCACTCGTGTACCCCGCCAGCTCGGCGATCTTGAGCGCCGCCCGGCCCATCTTGGCGCGCAGACTTCGGAACTCCTTGCGGTCGAAATAGGGCGACGGCGTCTCCTCGATCAGCTTCTGGTTCCGCCGCTGGATGGAGCAGTCGCGCTCGCCGAGGTGGATGAGGTTGCCCTTGGTGTCCCCCAGGATCTGGAACTCGATGTGGTGGGGATTCTCGATGAACTTCTCGATGTACACCCCGCTGTTGCCAAAGGCCTTTTCCGCCTCGGTCCGGGCCGTGTAGTACGCCTTGACCATGGCCACGTCGTTGTGCGCGACGCGCATGCCCCGTCCACCGCCCCCCGCAACCGCCTTCACCAGGACCGGGTAGCCGATCTTTCGTGCGATGTTCACCGCGTCCTGCTCGGTCTCCACCAGGCCCTCGGATCCCGGAGGGGTCGGCACGTTGGCACGGCGCGCGAGGTTGCGGCTGGACGCCTTGTCGTGCAACGCGTTCATCGCGGCGGAGCGGGGCCCGATGAACCGGATGTTGCAGCTCTCGCAGACATCGGCGAAATGCGCGTTTTCGCTCAGGAAACCGTAGCCCGGATGGATGGCGTCCACATCCGCGATCTCCGCCGCCGAAATCACCCGGTCAATCCTCAGGTAACTGTCGGAACTCGGGCCGTCCCCGATGCAAATTGCCTCGTCCGCGACCTGGACATGCATGGAACTGGCGTCGGCCTTGGAATAGACGGCGACGGTCTTGATGTTCAGCTCGCGGCAGGCGCGGATGATGCGGATGGCGATCTCGCCACGGTTGGCCACGAGGACTTTTTCGAACATACGGACGGGTCGGAATCGGTTGCGGGGGCGGGGGCGTGGGCGGCACCGGAGGGCGTTGACACGGTGGACCGATGGGGCCCGCGGGCTAAAGCGGACGCAGGCGGAATAGGGGCTGCCCGAATTCCACCGGCTTGGCGTTTTCGGCGACCGCCGCGGTGATGACGCCGCGCGTCTCCGCCTTGATTTCGTTCATCACCTTCATGGCCTCGATGATGCAGACCACGGTTTCCGGCCCGACCTCGGAACCCACCTCCACGTAGGGACCGGCCTC
Organism: Verrucomicrobiia bacterium; assembly: GCA_019634635.1. Lineage (NCBI taxonomy): Bacteria > Pseudomonadati > Verrucomicrobiota > Verrucomicrobiia > Verrucomicrobiia bacterium. The sequence continues at coordinate 159,993 of JAHCBB010000006.1, read as the reverse complement.
CGGCGACGGCGACCGGTACAGCGTGCCGATCATCGGGGACTTGATTTCAAGATCACCGGAGGCCACCGGAGCGGTGGACGCCGACGGCGGCGACGGCGACGACGGCGGACGCAAGGTTTGGGCGAACGCCGTCAACTCGGGATCATCCAAAGGGGTGACGGACGGCCCGGAAGCGGCCGCCGTCGGCCGCTTGAGCTTGATCTTGAAGTCCTTCTCCTCCAGTTCGAACTCCGCCAGGGAGTTCTTTTTCATCAAATCTATGATCGCTTTGATCTCTTTGAGATCCACGGCAAAACCCGGGTTGGGCCAGCCGAAGTGGCTGGGCGGTTGTCGTGCCCTCGGAAAAACAAAAAGAGCAGCACCAGCAGGTGGCTCTGCTCATGTCCGGTCACGAATGCGGCGACGCTAGGGACCTGGGCAGATCCGGTCAAGACACATGTCCCACCTCGCAAAGACCCGTCCGCACCCGGCGCGAGCCACCGGAGGATCCCTCGGCCGCGCCGGAGGCTGCTCAGTTGCCAGGCCATTCCACCCCAAAGGCTTCCATGAGCCGACCGTCCAGATCCACGTGCGATCCATTCCCCGTTCCGCCGCCTCCGGATTGCCAGACGCTCCGGGCGCGCGGCCGTAGTGGACGAATCGCCCCACCCTGCCCCAGAATGGCCCGCATCCGCGCCGGGTCCCGGTGGGTGCGGACGTCTCCATGAATGCCTCCGAACCGATTGCCGAACGTCCCCAGCCCCAGATCCTCATCGTGGACGACGCCCCGGAAAACGTGGACGTGCTGGCGGCCATCCTCCGGGGTCACTACCAGGTGAAGGTGGCGCTGAACGGGGCGCGGGCGCTGAAGATTGCCCAGAGTGACACCCCGCCGGACCTGATCCTCCTGGATGTGATGATGCCGGAAATGGACGGCTACGAAGTGTGCCGGCAGCTGGCGGCCACCCCACGGACCCGCGACATTCCGGTGATCTTTGCGACTGCAAAGACGGAGGTGGACGACGAGGCGCGCGGATTCGAGCTCGGCGCCGTGGACTACCTCACCAAGCCCGTCAGCCCGCCAATCGTGCTGGCCCGGGTCAGAACCCACCTCGCACTCCGCCAGTCCCGGAAGAACCTGGAGCAACTGTCCGAAAAACTCTCCCGCTACCTCTCCCCCCAGGTGTACCAGTCCATCTTTGAGGGACGGCAGGACGCCCGGATCGGGAGCAGCCGGAAGAAGCTGACCGTGTTCTTTTCCGACATCGTCGGCTTCACGAAGCAGACCGAGGGCATGGAGCCCGAGGATCTGGCGTTCATCCTGAACGGGTACCTCAACCGCATGTGGCAGATCGTCCAGCGGCATGGGGGTACTTTTGACAAGTTCATGGGCGACGCGGTCCTCGTGTTTTTCGGGGATCCGGAGACGCAGGGACTGGCGGAGGATGCCCGGGCGGCGGTCCGCATGGCGCTGGAAATGCGGGAGGCGCTGACGACCCTCGGCACCGAATGGGCGGACCGGGGGATCCCCCGGCGATTTGAGGTTCGCATGGGCCTGACCACCGGCTTCTGCACGGTGGGCAATTTCGGCAGCGAGGAACGCATGTCCTACACCATCATCGGCAACCAGGTGAACCTGGCCAGCCGTCTCCAGTCGGCGGCACAGCCCGGGGAGATCCTGCTGGTCCATGAGACGTGGCTGCTCGTGAAGGACAAGTTTGAGTGCGTGCCGAAAGAGCCGATCTTCGTGAAGGGCTTCGAGCACCCGATTCAGACCTACGCGGTCATCGCCCCAAGGGGTGATGCGGCCATCAGCCAGCGGATAGATGCTTCCCGCACGGGCTTCTCGCTGGTCCTGGATCCGGCCCAGGTGGAACCTCAGGATCGTGCCGTTGTGGTGGAGCACCTGAAGGCGGCGTTGAACCAGCTGCAATAACCCCCGGCCATGACCATCGCCCGGCGCATCCTGATCCTGGCCCTCGCGCCCCTGCTGGTGCTCACGGGCCTGGGACTCTACGCCCGGGCCCAGTTGTCGAGGATTGAGGCGCAGAGCCGGTTCGTCGCCGAGGTCCAGATCAACAGCGTCGCGGAACTGGGCCGCATTGCTCGGATCCTCACCGAGCTGCGCCTCGACCTGCGTGACCACCTTCTCGAGCCCACCGAAAGCGGTCGCGCCAGGATTCGTGCGGAGTTTCTCGCCGGAACCTCCGAGCTGGAACGGATTCTCCAGGAATACCTCGGAGCGTTCATCACGGACGCGAAGGACCGGCGGCTGGCCATCGAATACGAGGCGGTCAGCGGTCAATGGAAGACCCTGGCCAATCAATGCCTGGAGGCCCACGACTCGGGAGACCGGGATGAGGCATTGCAACTGCTCGCAGGACCGCTGTCCGAGCTCGGAACCCGGCTCGACCGGGTGGCCGACGCGTGGATCCGACACAACGAAACCCTCGCACTTGCCTCCGGGCGCAGCACCGTCGAGGCCGTTGAAGAAGTCCGTCGCAACCAGCTCGTGGCCCTGGTCGCCGCCCTCGGCGTCTCCGTCATTCTCGGGACGCTGACCTTTGGACGCATCGTCACGCCCATCCGCGGACTGCAACGGGCGGTGGAGACCATCGCCACCGGAGACTTCGGCCAGTCGGTGCCGTTTGTCGGGGCAACGGATGAGACGGGGGACCTGGCCCGGTCCATTTCCATCCTCAAGGACGGTGCCGCCGCGATGGAGGCGCAACGGTGGGTCAAGGCGAACACGGCCCGCATCACCGGAGTGCTCCAGGGCGCCTCGACGCGGGAGGAGTTTGCCAGACGTCTGCTTTCGGAACTGATTCCCACGCTCGGCGGCGGCGTGGCCGGCCTGTTCGTGGCGACGGACGATGGGACCACCCTCCAACGCGCCGGCACATTCGGCCTCGCGTCCGGCGACGCCGGGCCCGCGGTGCTGGGGCCCGGCGACGGGTTGTCCGGCCAGTGCGCCCTGGAGCGCAAGCCCCTCACGCTCACGGGGCTGCCGGCTGGGTTCCTGCGGATCGCCTCCGGACTGGGCGCGGCGGTGCCGCAGCAGGTGACGGCGTGGCCGCTGATGGCCGGCGACACGGTGGTGGGCGTGCTCGAGCATGCGGGCTTCCGCGAGCTGACCCCGGGCGAGCGCAGCCTGGTGGACGAACTGCTCCCGGCTGCGGCCCTGAGCCTCGAAGTCCTGAACCGAAACCTCCGCACGCGGGAGTTGCTCGAGACCACCCGCGAGCAGGCGCGTCAGTTGGAAGCGCAGACCACCGCCCTGTGCCAGTCCCAGAAGGAACTCGTCGCCCAGAAGGAGGAACTCGCGGCGGCGAAGGGGAAGGCCGAGGAGGCCACGGCGCTGAAGTCCATGTTTCTGGCCAACATGAGCCACGAGATCCGCACGCCCATGAATGCGATCATCGGGCTTTCGCATCTGGCCCTCAAGACCGCCCTCAACCCGCGGCAGCGCGACTACGTCAGCAAGATCCACGGCGCGGGCACGGCGCTTCTGGCCATCCTCAATGACATCCTCGACTTCTCCAAGATCGAGGCGGGGCGCCTCGAGTTGGAGACCACCGATTTCGCCATGGATCAGGTGCTGCACGCCGTGACCGGCGTGACGGCCCAGCGCGCCCATGAGAAGGGCCTCGAATTCGTCGTGGATGTTTCCCCCGAAATTCCCGAGACGCTTTCCGGGGACCCGTTGCGCCTCGGGCAGATCCTCACCAACCTGGTCAACAACGCGGTGAAGTTCACCGAAAAGGGGGAGGTCCGCATCCGGATCGAACCCGTCGAACGTGCGGGGGATCGGGTCCAGATCCGATGCGCAGTCCGCGACACCGGCATCGGTCTGACCCGCGAACAAGCCGCCCGCCTCTTCCAGCCCTTCACCCAGGCCGACATGTCCACGACCCGCAAGCACGGGGGAACCGGACTCGGCCTCACCATCTGCCTGCGCCTCGTCGAACTGATGGGCGGCCGGATCTGGGTGGAGAGCGAGCCGGGTGCGGGCAGCACCTTCTGCTTCACCGCATCGCTTGGGGTGGGCAGCGCGCCGCGCCGCCGCCGGCGCATCCCCGACCGGTTGCACCACCTCCATGTGCTCGTGGTGGACGACCACGACGCCGCCCGCGAGGTGCTCACCGAGAACCTCCGGGGCGTGACGCGGGATGTGGACGTCGCCCGAACGGGATTCGAGGCGGTCCGCGCCGTGCTCGACCACGACCCCCACGACCCCTACGACCTCGTGCTCATGGACTGGCGCATGCCCGGCATGGATGGACTCGAGGCGACCCGGCAGATCCAGGAGGCACCCGGGCTTCGTCACCGGCCGGCCGTGGTCCTGGTCACGGCGTATGGACGGGAGGAAGTGCGGGACGAGGCGGAGCGGCTTCATGTCGGCGGGTTTCTTCTGAAGCCGGTCACGAAATCCATGCTGGTGGATACTCTGGTCAGCCTGTTTGCCCCGGAGGAGGATGAAACGGCAAACGAGGCGGGAGCCCGGGCGGATTTCGGCCCCGAGCTCCATGGGGTGCGCATCCTTCTGGTCGAGGACAATGAGATCAACCGCCAGATCGCCGTGGAGCTGCTGGAGGGGGTCGGCGCCTCGGTCGCGATCGCGCATCATGGCCGCGAGGCCGTCGAACAGCTGGAGTCGGCCCCAGACTCGGTGGATCTGGTCCTCATGGACCTTCAGATGCCCGAGATGGACGGCTATCAGGCCACGGCGCGCCTGCGATCCGATCCACGGTTTGCCAGCCTGCCCATCATCGCGATGACGGCGCACGCCACCGTGGAGGAACGTCAGCGATGCCTCGACGCCGGCATGAACGACCACGTGTCCAAGCCGATCGAGCCCGCCCAGTTGTTTGCCGCGGTGGTCCGCTGGAATCCGGGCAACCGATCACCAACGCGACCCGGGCCGCCTCCCGGCAATCCCGCCGCCCCATCCGCGTCCACACCCCCGCCGCGTCCGCCCGACGGGACCGGGGTGTCGGACGTGCTGGATGTTGCCGATGGACTCCGGAGGCTCTCCGGCAATCACAAGCTGTACGAGACGCTCCTCGCAAAGTTTCGCGACAACCAGACGGACGCCCCCGCAGCCATCCGCGACGCCTGGCGTGCAGGCCGCCACTCGGACGCCATCCGCATCGCCCACACCGTCAAGGGAGTCGCCGGCAATCTGGGTGCACGGGCGGCGGCCGCGGCGGCGGGCGCGGTGGAAACGGCGGCGGCCTCCGATTCCGGAACGTTGGAGGCCGCCCTTCGATCGCTGGAAGGCGTCCTCGAGGGGACGATGGAGGCCGTCGGGCGGGCTCTTGCGGGGGTCCCGGGCGACAACGCCGCGACGAGCCCGGTCGCCCCCGATCCCGAACGGGTCGCCGGTCTGCTGGATCGGCTGAAGCGGTGCCTGGAGGCCGACAGCGCCGACGCGCAGGCGGTCCTGGACGCGCTGCGCCCCCTGATCCGTGGCACGGCCTGGGAATCCCCGATGGCGGAGGTATCGCACCACCTCGCGGGCTACGACTTCGAGGCGGCGCTGCACGTGCTGCGGGCCGCCGCGGCGCGGATCTCCTGACCGGCCCGCTCCTGTTCGGATCCGGGGTCAGGGCCGGAGGCCCATTTCTTCGAGAGCCTCTCCGATGGCGTACACCACCGCCCTCATGTCGGACTCGAACAGGCGTCCGATGTTTCCGATGCGAAAGGTGTCCGCCTGGCTGATTTTTCCGGGGTACAGGATGAATCCCTTCAAGGCCACGCGCCGGTAGAACTCCGGGAAGTTGAAGCGGGAATCCGCCGGGTACAGGAAGCTGGTGATGATGTGGCTTTGCACCGCCGCCGGCAGGTAGCTGCGGAACCCGAGCCGGGTCATGCCCGCCAGCAACACCTCGTGGTTGCGGCAGTAACGCGCCGACCGCGCGGCAACGCCCCCCTCCTGATCCAGCTCATGAAGCGCCTGCTCGAACGCGAGCAGCGCATGCGTCGGGGGCGTGTAGCGGAACTGGCCGTTCTTCTCGAACCCCCGAAGCTGATCCAGCAGGTTCATGCTCAATGAACGGGCGTGCCCCTCGCATTCCAGGAGCCGGGCGCGCCGGCACAGGATGAAGCTGAATCCCGGCACCCCCTCGATGCATTTGTTGGCGGACGAAACCAGGAAGTCGGGGCCGGACGCGTCCAGCGCGATGGGGTAGGCGCCGAAGCTGCTCATGGCGTCCACCACAAAGACCCGGCCATGGCGCCGGGTCACCGCGCCGAGCGCCGCAAGGTCGTTGAGCAGCCCCGTCGTGGTCTCGCAATGGACCACGGCGACATGGGTGATGCCGGGATTGGCCGCCAGCAGGGCGTCCAGTGCCCCGGGGTCCCCGGGGGTGTCCTCCGGCGTGCGGAGCACGTCGTGAGCGATGCGCGCGTGCTGAAGCATGAGGACCATCCGCTCGCCATAGGCGCCATTGGACACCACCGCGACCCGTCCCTGCGGAGGCACGCAGGTCTGGAAAACCGACTCGACGCCGAACGTGCCGCTGCCCTGGAGCAGGACGGCCTCCCAGCCGTCCTCCCGGCGGACGCCGCCGAGGGCCAGCAGACGCTCCCGGATCCACCGGACCCTTTCGTTGAAGTCCCAATGCCACGAGCCGGCGTCATGGAGCATGGCCTGCTTGACGGAAAGGGAGGTGGTCAGGGGGCCCGGAGTGTACAGCAGGGGGTCCCGGGAAGCGGGGAGGGAGCGTGGTTCGGTCGGGTGCATCTGAAAATGGTGGCGGGCGCCGGGGTGACACACGGATCTTCACCGCCGGCGCCCGCCGTTCTCACCTCCACTCAGAGGCGAAAGGGGTGTGACCGCTCACTTTCGAGCGGCCTGTTGTTCGAGGGCCTCGCGCGCGGCGGCGTCGCCGCCAGCCGCCGCCGCCTCAAGCTTCGCCCGTGCAGCCATCATCGCCTGGGCAACGGCCGTGCGTTGCTCGGGGGTGAGGTCCGGACGATAGGAAAGTTCCTGAAACCCGAAAAAGGCCCCGGCTGGCTGGGCCTCCAGACTGCCACTCAATTCCACGGCGGCCTGCCGGGCCTCAGTGGGAGCGGTCGCGAAGACGGACTCAATCCGCTCAGGAACCTCCCCGGCCGTCAGGACAGCCGGGGGTGCGGTGCCTTCACGGGAGCAGCCCAAGCCGACGGTGACGACCAGGGTGGCGAATGTCGCCGACAGGAGCGGACCTCTGGATCGGTTCATCGGGGCGAGGTCAGGGGCTCATCACCGGTGTACCAGCGAAAATCCACGCCCGTTTTCGTGTACGGGATGGTGGAGGCATGCCCGTCAATCCAGATGGTGTTGTTCTGGCGGTTGTGACGGAACCATTCGAACTCGAACCGGTGCCCCGGATACAGCGAGGCCAGACTGTACTTCCATTGGGTCAGGCACTCGGTCCTCCCGGGGAACAGCCCGAGGGAATCATCAGGTCCTTCCATCCGCTGTTCCGCAGCGTCCTGGGCAAACACCGTGGAGGCGGGATTCGAGAACGAGCTGACGGTCCGGCGGCGCGAACTGATGGATTCCCCCGTCCGGGGATTCGCGGGGTTCACCGCAAAAACGGCAATGCCGTAGCTGGAGTCCCGCCACCAGTCCGATGGGTATCTCAAGCCGTCTTCACGCCACTCATCCACAATCTTCGCATTCGGGCACCGATAGAGCCGCTTGGGAGCGCTGCTGTAGGGGCGGTAGGCGACCGCCCAGTAGGCCAGCGGGTGCTCCGGCGGCAGGAATTCAGTGAATTGGGGGCTTTGGGTCCACTGGCCGTGGTTCGGGATCGAAAATTCCCCGGCGTTGCCCCGGTGGTGGAAATAGTCCCGAAAGTCGCCGGCGTACAGCGTCGCCGCCAGCCCCACCTGTTTCAGGTTGCTGAGACACTGCGTCTGGTTGGCCTTGGCCTTGGCCTTGGACAGCGCCGGCAGGAGCATTCCCGCCAGAATGGCGATGATCGCAATCACCACCAGGAGCTCGATGAGGGTGAATCCATGGCGAAATCCGCGGATCAACGGTTGAGATGGGGTACAACAGGACATCAATGCGGTGGATGGAATGCATCCGTTCGGTGGGTATTGGGAGACATCAAGGTCACATTTCGGTAACGTCCGGAGGCGGCAGACACACGGCGTGCCCGCCGACTTCGGACCATGCAGAATCACCGCTCCAAACAGCAATACCCCATGTCGGGCAGTGAATCCGCGGAGGGGCTGACCCGCAGGAAGTACGCCGGAACCCTGCGGGATCTCGGGGACCGTGAGTGGTTTGCCGCCGTCGGGGAGTCACCCCGGCGCTGGTATGTGCCTCTCGGGACCACCGAACTGAAGCAAGCTGAACGCAACGCCCACGAAATCAAGGCCGACGTTGCCGCCCAGGGATGGTCCCGCCTGGCCACCCGGATCCCCAGGGAGTTCGTGTTCGCGGTGTACTGGCTCGAGGCACCCCTGGCGGTGACCTACGTGACCCTGTTCACACTGCCCCGGACGCGCTCCGGAACGGCCGACCTGGAACCGACCGCTGCCGCCCGGCGCCGCATCGTCGTGATTGAGGCCGACGACATCCTCCGCGGGGCGCTCATCCACTGGCTGGGCGGGATTCCGGGCTGCACGTGCGTCGGTTGGCAGTCCACCACGGCCTGGCTCCGGCATTCCCGGAATCGGCCCGATGCCGACCTGCTGCTGGTGCCCCGGATGGAGGCCTCGGTCGTGGCCGACCCGTTGCGGCGGCAGCGGGGCGGCGCAGACCTGCCCCTCGTCCTCGGTCACGGAATTTTCCCGACCAGCGACGACATTTTTGCCGCCGTGTCCGGTGTGGAATCCGGATACTTCCTCCGACGACGGATGCTGCCGTCGCTCTTCGAACCTCTCGATGGTGGCCGCAGTGAGGACCGCACCGAACCGGCGACGGGGATCCGCGGCGTGCGGCGCTACTTCCAGAATCTGTTCGCACCGCATGCCGCGGAGGACTCGGACTTTGGGGGTCTCACCCGGCGGGAACGTCAAATCCTCACCTGCATTCAGCGCGGGCTGCGTGACAAGGAGATTGCCGCCACCCTCCAGATCAGTCCGCTGACCGTTCACACCCACCTGAAGCACGTCTTCAACAAGCTCGGCGTCCACACCCGCACCGAGGCGGTGGTGAAATTTCTCGAAAAGTAGCCGGGCCGACGTTCGGAGCAGCGGCCACGGAGGACCGGTGCCCTGAATTCGGGATGGCCGGAACTCCCGCGGTCCGGTATTGCCGGCCGCCGATGGCTTCGGAACTTCCGTCCTCCACACGCGTCATCATCATCGGCGGCGGCATCGCCGGGGCCAGCGTCGCCTACCATCTGACCGCCCTTGGGGTGCGCGAGGTGGTCCTGCTCGAACAGGGCGCGCTCGCCGGCGGCACCACCTGGCACGCCGCCGGCCTCGTGGGCCGCCTGCGCACCTCGACCAGCCTGACCGCCATCAACAAGTACAGCGCCGAACTCTACGCACGCCTCGAACGGGAGACCGGCCACCCGGTGGGCTGGAAGCAGGTGGGGAGCCTGATCCTCGGAAAATCCCGGGATCGCATGGTGCAATTGCACCGCACCTGCGCCATGGCGGCGTACTTTGGGGTCGAATCCCATCTGATCAGCCCCGCAGAGGCTTTCGAAAAATGGCCCCTCATCCGCCACGAGGATCTCCTGGGCGCCGCCTGGCTTCCCCATGACGGCAAGGTGATCCCGAGGGAGGTGGTGACGGCCCTGGCCCTTGGGGCCCGTTCCCGCGGGGCCCGGGTGTTCGAGGGCGTCCGCGTCCTCGACATCCTCCACCGCAACGGCCGGGCGGAAGGCGTCCGAGTGCAGGTGCCGGCTTCCAGTGACCCAAATGGCGCCACGGAGGTCCGCACCCTCACCGCCGAATGGGTCGTGCTCACCGGCGGAATGTGGGCACGCGAACTCGGGCTGCGCTGCGGCGTGAGCCTGCCCCTGCATCCGGTGGAACATCATTATGTCGTCAGCCATCCGATTCCGGGGGCCTTCGATGAGCTGCCCGTGGGACGCGACCCGGACCTCTGCCTGTATTTTCGGGGCGAGGGCGGTTCGGTGATGCTGGGGGCCTTCCAGGCCGAATCAAAACCATGGGCTGTGGACGCCGTGCCGCCCGGCTTCTCCTTCCAGCTCCTGGAGCCGGACTGGGAAAAATTCTCCGTCCCCCTCGCCAACGGGAGGCACCGCATTCCGGCACTCGCGACCTCGGGCTTCGAGCGCTTCGTCAACGGGCCGGAAAGCTTCACCCCGGACAACCAGTTCCTGCTCGGTGAAACCCCCGAATTGCGCGGTCTGTTCGTCGCCTGCGGGTTCAATTCCGTCGGCATCGCCAGTGCCGGCGGCGCCGGCAAATGCCTTGCGGAATGGATGCTCGAAGGCCAGCCCGGCATGGACTTGTGGAGCGTGGACGTCCGCCGCTTCGGCCCCTGGGCGAACAACCGCAATTACCTGCGCGCCCGGGTCGTCGAGGTCCTCGGGTTACATTACCAGATGGCCTGGCCCAACCGGGAGCCGGAGACCGCGCGCCACGTGCGTTTGAGTCCGCTCCATGAACGCCTCGCCGCCCACGGCGCCTGCTTCGGGGTGAAGGCGGGCTGGGAGCGTCCCAACTGGTTTGCCCGTGCGGACACCGGGGCCGCCCTGCCCCGCACCGAATACGGTTGGGGCCGCCAGAACTGGTTTGGCAACCACGCGGCGGAACATCGTGCGGCCCGCGAGGGCGTCGCCCTGTTCGACCAGAGCGGATTCGGCAAGCTGCGCGTCTCCGGTCCGGATGCCGCCGCCTTCCTGAACCGCCTCTGCGCCAACCGGGTGGACGTTCCCGTCGGGTGCCTGGTGTACACGGCCATGCTCAACGACCGCGGAGGGTTTGAAAGCGACCTGACCGTGGTGCGGCTGGCATCCGAGACGTTCCAATGGGTCACCGGCACGACCCAGGCGCGACGGGATCAGGACTGGTTGCTGCGGCACCGACTTCCCGGGGAGCGGGTCGAGATTCTCGACGTCACGGCGGCGTCTGGAGTGATCGGGGTGATGGGTCCGGCCGCGCGAACCCTTCTGGCGCGGGTCACCGATGCCGACCTTTCCCCGGGCGCGTTTCCGTTTGGCACCGCCCGGGTGATCGGGGTGGGTTCCGCCACCGCTCACGCCCTGCGGGTGACCTACGTGGGCGAACTGGGCTGGGAACTGCACCTGCCCGTGGAGCAGACCCTGCCGGCCTACGACGTCCTGTGGGCGGCCGGGCAGGACCTGGGGATCGCGGATGCCGGTCATTTCGCCATCCAGTCGCTTCGGATCGAGAAGGGGTATCGGGCTTTTGGGGCCGAGCTGTCGCCCGACGAGACACCGTTGGAGGCCGGATTGGGATTCGCGGTGGCCTGGGACAAGCCGGGAGGATTCATGGGACGGGACGCCCTCGAGGCGCAGCGCCGGTCCGGAGTTTCGAGGCGCCTCGCCCTTTTCGCGCTGGAGGATCCGGAGCCGGTGCTCTGGGGCAGCGAACCCATTCTCCGCGAGGGCCGCACGGTGGGCTACACGACCAGCGGCGCCTACGGGCACACCGTGGGCGCGTCGGTGGCCATGGGGTATGTGAAGCATCCCGACGGCGATGCCGCATCCGCGGACTGGGTGCTGGCCGGGCGTTACGAGGTGTTGCTCAACGGGTCCAGAATTCCGGCCCGGGTGGCGCTCCGCCCCTGGTACGATCCGGACCGCCGACGCATCCTCGCCTGAGGCCAAGTCCGGTGCGGTGCGGTGCGGTGCGGTTGGCTGTAAGGCCGACGGGCCGATGGCATCGGGTCCGGCGTCCCCCATTCCGCGGAATCACTCCGCCAGTCGCACCGTGTAACCGCCCGACTTCTCGTCGGACTCCAGCACGACCAGATTGCGCTTTTGGGCATCCAGCAGGAGGTCGTTGAACGACTTGAAGCCGTACGCGCGTTCGTTGAATCCCGGGTTCCGCCGCTTGATGGCCTGCTTGACCATCGAGCCCCAGATCGGGTCATCCCCCTCCCGCTCCTCCGTCAACGCCTCCAGGGTCACCACCACCTGCTCGAGCGCATCAATCAACGGCGGTCCCTTGGGTTCCTCGGGAACGATCCGCGCGGGTGCCGGTTCGCCCGGCACCGGGGGCGCACCCACGGTCCGTTGGCGCGCACGCACCGTGTCCTTCCGCACCAGATCGTCATAGTACAGGAACTCGTCACAGTTGTTGATGAAGAGGTCGGACGAGGACTGCTTCACCCCGATGCCAATCACCTTCTTGGCGTTCTCCCGCAGCTTGCTCACCAGCGGGGAGAAATCGGAGTCGCCGCTGATGATGGCGAAGGTGTCCACATGGCCCTTGGTGTAACAAAGGTCCAGGGCGTCCACGACCATCCGGATGTCCGCCGAGTTCTTGCCGGACATGCGCAGATGGGGGATTTCGATGAGCTCGAAGGCCGCCTCGTGCAGGTCGCGTTTGAATTCCTTGTAGCGATCGAAGTCGCAGTACGCCTTCTTGACGACGATGTGTCCCTTGAGCAGCAGGCGCTCCAACACCCTCTGGATGCTGAACCGGGGGTACCGGGCGTCGCGGGCACCCAGGGCGATGTTCTCCAGATCCAGGAAGACCGCCATGGTCGCGTCGGCAGCAATGGAACTCATGTCCGCGACAGCCTACCGACGGCACACCGCGCCACCAATGCCAATTTCGGGGCGGAGCAACCGTTGTTGACGTTCTGTCAAATGTGGTTCAATCCTACTCAGTGACACGCAGTTCCACCCATTCGCGCACCATGAAGCTTGTCTTGATCCCCTCCCTGCTGGCGGCTGTCGTCCTCGTGGCTGGCTGCCAGCATTCCGGCTCCCACAAGGATGCCCCGGCCACCGCCGATTCCACCACGGCTCCGGCACCCGCAGCACCCGCAGCACCCGCCGCCGGATTGGACACTGCGGCCCTGGTCGCGGCGTTCAGGAATGCGGACATTCCCTCCAACCAGCTCGTCCAGAGCGTGGTTTCAGCGCTGTCTTCCAGGGACTACTCGGGGGCCCTCGCGTCCCTGCAGAAGCTTTCAAGGATCCCGGGATTGACGGCACCTCAAGCCGATTCGGTCCAGCAGCTCATCGGAGCCGCAAGCTCCCGCGTTCGCTGACGGGATTCCAGGGCTGACTGATCCACGGTCCGGGGGCCCCTCCCCTGACGAGCCGTCGAAACACCCCGCCGAGGCGGGGTGTTTTCTTGGCGCGACCCGCGACGGGGCGTGCGGATCAGCGCGCGCCGCGAAGGACGCCCGTCTCACGGAGGGTCCTGCGAATCAACCGCCGGTTCTCGGCGCTGACCGGCACGAGCGGCAGGCGCAATCCATCGCGGAGGAATCCGAGCGTCTCCAGGGCGGACTTCACCGGGGCGGGATTGGTCTCGACGAACAGATTGCGGAACAGCGGAAACAGCCGGGCATGAATCCGGGCGGCCCCCCGGGCGTCGCCCTCCAGGAACCGGCGCACCATCGCCGACACCTGTCGGGGGGCGACATTGGACGCCACGCTCACCACGCCCCTCGCGCCAACGGCCATGAACGGGAGGGTCAGCGAGTCATCGCCACTCAGCAGCGAGAAACGGTCCGGCAACGCGGCCTTCAGCAGACTGATCCGGTCACACGACCCTCCGGCCTCCTTCAGGGACACCACGTTTCGGCACGCCCCGGCGAGGCGGACCACGGTGTCCACGGCGATCTCCACGCCACACCGCCCGGGGATGCTGTACAGCATCACCGGCAGGCCCGTGCTCCCGGCGACCGCCTTGAAATGCTGGAACAACCCTTCCTGCGTGGGCTTGTTGTAATACGGCGCCACCTGGAGCGTGGCATCCGCACCCACGGCCTCCGCGCGCCGCGTGAGATCAATGGCCTCGCGCGTGGAATTGCCGCCAGTGCCTGCAATGACCCGGATCCGGCCCGCGGCATGCCGCACCGACAGCTCCACCACCCGGATGTGCTCCTCGCAATCCAGCGTGGGGGACTCCCCGGTCGTGCCCACCGGAACGATCCCATCCACGCCACCGCGGACCTGGGCTTCGATCAACCGTCCGAGGGCCTCCTCATCGAGGAGGCCGCGACGGAACGGGGTGACGATGGCCGTGAACGTACCGGAAAACATACGCGAAACGGGGCCCAGCGTCAGGGAAGTCTCGCCCGGATGGGAAGGCATTTTCTTGACGTGGCCCCGGGCGCATCGCTCAACCCCCTCCCGTCACAGACATGACGGTCCGGTTGGATCGCAGCCCGGTCGTTCTTCCCGGGAACAGCGAAACCGGAGGGGTCGCGGCGGAGCCGGACCCCGGTCTCATCCACCCTTCCGTCCAAGTTGCAGCCAGAGATTGGCCGCGAGGATCAGTCCGCCGCCGACCGCCAGATTCCAGGTCAGGCGTTCATTGGGGTATTCAATGCCCGACATCCGGGAGATCAGCCCCGGAAGAAAGAGGACCAGGACGGCGGCAAAGACAGGCTCGGAAGCGTAGAGCAGGCCGGCCTCGGTCGCCGGCACTTCCGGCTGCCAACGGTTGGCCAGCAGGAAGGTCAGGAGGGTGCAGGGCCCGACCAGCACCGCCATCAGCACGAGGGCCGGTCCGCTGGAGTACACGACGGCGAGGTCCGATGCCTGGCGGACGCTCCAGAGGGCGACCGGCAAAACGCTCAGCGCAACCGTGGCAAACATCACGAGGCTGAAGCGCAACACCCGGTTGCCACGAAACCGGGGTTGCTCCAGCCACAGAATTTGCCCCGCAAACGCGACCGACGCGGCCAACGTTTCCCATTCACCGCGGCCCAGCCGCGGATGGCCCCAGTCCACCCCGGCGAGGATGGCGCCGCCGCCCAGCACCATGCCGCAGGCGGCGAGCACGGCGAGGGAGGGTCGGCGACGGTGGCGCAGCGTCACCCACAACGGCAGCCACACGCAATAACCCTGCGTGAGGAACGCCGACGTGGAGGCCCGGGTGTAGGCCATTCCATCCATCTGGAGGAGCAGTCCGAGGCTTCCCAGGATGCCCAGGCCCACCCCCTGGGTCACCTCGCTGCGGGTCAACCCGCTGAGGGAACGGCCGGCCACCAGCAGCAGCAGGACGGCCGCGGCGGCAAACCTAAGGCAGACGCACCACGCGGCGAAGAAGTGACTGTCGTTCCCCGGGGCGCGGAGGCGCCCGATCATCTCGAGCGACTTCATCGCGGGAAAGCTGACCGCCCAGACCGCGCAACAAAGCACGAGGATCTGTGCGGCCCGTCGCCGATAGGGATGGGATGGGACCACGGCAAAAAACGAAACTGCCGCCCACAGGGGCGGCAGTGAATTCGTTCACCTCCCAGGCGCCTCTCCCCGGCCAGAGGGCGGGGAGGAGGAGGGAATCACCGGCGTACCGTCGTGTTTCGCGACATCCACTTCGCATCATTCAGCGAATTCCCCGCGGGAATGTTCAACGCCACCTGTCCGTTGTACCGGACGGGAGGCTTGATCACACTTCCCACCCAGCGGTGGACCTCCGAGTGGCCGTCGGCGAAGGCGAATCCGGCGGCGCCGTTGTGGTAGGCAGCGGGCATGTCAATGATGTTTCCAGTGCGGGCGTCATCCTCCACCATTTGAACCGCGAAAGCCGCGTCATTGATGCTGTCGGGATGTTCATCCACAAAGACGAAGGTCTGCGCTGGATTGACGATGTCGGAGTCACGCTCGTAGGTCCGATACCGGGCTGCAGGCAACCAGCCACCGAAGTCGAACACCTGACTCATCGAGATGCTGCGAATGCGCGGCGTCGCATTCTGGGCCCGGGCGATCTTGCCGTTCGCGGCCCGATCGGCCGGACACTTGTACACGGCGAACGACCCCCCGGCATACTTGAACAGCGGCCCGTTGGTGATGAAGCGGTTGTTGGTATTGTCCCGGCTTGTGAAATCCAGGTTGCCTTCAATCCAGATCACCCGGCGCAATGGATTCGGATTCATCGTCAGCGAGGAAACCAGAACGTCATTGTGGTCCCCCGAATACAGCTTCCAAGCGAGCATCAACTGCTTGCCGTTGTTCATGCACATGATGCCCTGCGCCTTGGTTTTCGCCTTGGCCAGGGCCGGCAGGAGCATGCCGGCGAGAATCGCGATGATGGCAATGACCACGAGGAGCTCGATCAGGGTGAAACCCGAGCGAACCCGTGGGCGGATCGAAGTTCTGAGGGAAGCAATCATGACGTAATTGTGTGTGAACTGCCATACAGTCAGCCCCGTGTCGCGGGAAAGTCAACCCCGAGTTGTCGTCCCAGCACGATTTTTGGTCCGCCCTTCGGGCGGCACGGAGGCACATTGCGTTGACCGCGGGTGTGCCGGCAAGGTTTCACGGTGTTCGAACTGATCCAGACCGATCCCGGATCGTGCGCGCGGCGCGGGCGGCTGCACACGGCACACGGCGCCATCGAGACCCCGGCGTTCATGCCCGTGGGGACCCAGGCCAGTGTCAAGGCGTTGGACAACCGGGAGTTGCTGGAGATGGGGACCCAGGTGCTCCTCGGCAACACCTACCACCTGAGCATCCGCCCCGGCATGGAAATCCTTCGGTTGGCGGGCGGTTTGCACCGGTTCATGAACTGGTCGGGCCCGATCCTCACCGACTCCGGTGGCTTCCAGGTCTTCAGCCTCGGGAAGATCCGCAAGATCCAGGAGCACGGTGTCGAGTTCCGAAGCCATCTTGACGGGTCACGCGTCTTCCTCGGCCCCGTGGAAAGCATGGCCATCCAGCGGGAGCTGGGATCCGACATCGCCATGGTGTTCGACGAGTGTCCCCCGCACACCGCCCCGCGGGAAGACGTCGTCAAGGCGGTCCAGCGCACCCTGCGATGGGCGGAGGAATGCCGCCGCCAGCCCCGGGCGCCCGGGCAACTGGTCTTTGGGATCGTCCAGGGAACTCACTTTCCCGCCCTGCGTCGTCAGTGCGCCGAAGCCCTGGTCGCCATGGAGTTCGATGGCTACGCCATCGGCGGGGTGAGCGTCGGCGAACCGGAGCCCGAAATGATGCGCGCCGTCGAGATGTCCGAGCCGCACCTGCCCGCCGGGAAGGCCCGCTATGCGATGGGACTCGGCACCCCGGCACAGATGGTTGAGTTGGTGGCCCGGGGAGTGGACCTTTTCGACTGCGTGCTGCCCACCCGGGTGGCGCGCAACGGTACGGCATTCACCCACCGGGGCACCTACGCGATCAAGGGCGGCGCCGTGAAGGCCGACTTCGGCCCGATCGAGGAGGGCTGCACCTGCTTCGCCTGCCGCAACCACACCCGCGCCTACATCCGGCATCTGCTCAACGTGCACGAGATCCTCGGACTCCGGCTCGTCAGCATCCACAACAGTCACTTTTACCTCCGGGTGATGACCGACATTCGACGGCATTTGGAGGCGGGCACCTTCGGGGAGTACCGCAGGGAATTTGCCACCCGCTACGTGCCCTCGGAACGGGTCCGCGCCGCTCGATCCCGGGCGGCCGATGCCGCCGGTGGGCAGGCCTGAACTGGAGGCGGGAATGCGCGGAGCGCCGTGGAGTGCGGCGGCCCTCCACCGCTTTCGGTGCGAACCGACACGGAACCGGCAAGCGCCGGGTCAAGCGGCAGATTGGGAAGGCCTGGGGGGAAAGCGGTAGAGGGCTACCGCACTCCACGACGCTTCGCGACCCCCACAAGCCATCGACACGCCGCCAGGTCTTGGACTGCGCCAGCCCCCTGGCGCTTTACCACCGCGGCGTCCTTCCACGTCGGGGGCGCATCCTTCTCCTCCTGCGTTCGTTGAACCCTGGGGGAAAGCGGTAGAGGGCTACCGCACTCCACGACGCTTCGCGATCCCCACAAGCCATCGGCACGCCGCCAGGTCTTGGACTGCGCCAGCCCCCTGGCGCTTTGCCACCGCGGCGTCCTTCCGCGTCGGGGGCGCATCCTTCTCCTCCCCCGTTCGTTGAACCCCGGGGGAAAGCGGTAGAGGGCTACCGCACTCCACGACGCTTCGCGACCCCCACAAGCCATCGGCACGCCGCCAGGTCTTGGACTGCGCCAGCCCCTTGGCGCTTTGCCACCGCGGCGTCCTTCCGCGTCGGGGGCGCATCCTTCACCTCCCGCGTTCGTTGAACCCCGGGGGAAAGCGGTAGAGGGCTACCGCACTCCACGACGCTTCGCGACCCCCACAAGCCATCGGCACGCCGCCAGGTCTTGGACTGCGCCAGCCCCCTGGCGCTTTGCCACCGCGGCTTCCTTCCACGGCGGGGGCGCATCCTTCACCTCCCGCGTTCGTTGAACCCTGGGGGAAAGCGGTAGAGGGCTACCGCACTCCACGACGCTTCGCGACCCCCACAAGCCATCGGCACGCCGCCAGGTCTTGGACTGCGCCAGCCCCCTGGCGCTTTGCCACCGCGGCTTCCTTCCACGTCGGGGGCGCATCCTTCACCTCCCGCGTTCGTTGAACCCTGGGGGAAAGCGGTAGGGGGCTACCGCACTCCACGACGCTTCGCGAATCACGAGGCATGGATGCCGATCCGCCAGTCGGGAGATGGTTCGAAATCGTCGTAAACCTGCAGCTTTTCCGTCCTGAACCGGTAGATCGTCTTCACCTGCGCTGGCGAGGCGGTTCGCTCAAACCATGCGGCGGAACACCACGGATACTGGTCGGCCGCCGGCACCAGGCCGTGCTTCACGGGGTTTTGGTGCGTGTAGTTCAGCCGCGCGAAATAGGACTTCTGATAGGTCAGTCGTGTCTCACGGAAATTGAACCACACCTGTCGACCCGGCGTGCGATCCAGACGGTTGCACCATCCCGAAGTCCTCACATGCAATGTTTTCAACATCCGGCTGAGGTCTTCGGCAGTAGGCTGGCCAATCGGGGAATGGGCCACAAAGTGGTAGTGGTTTGAAAAGACCGCCCAGGCTTCGAGTTGCCAGCCGTGATCGCGCGCTACCGTGAGGAGTCCACGATGAAGCACGCCGAGGCGTTGAGCGCCGCAGAAATAGTGATCCTTATGGTAAGTGCTCGTCGTGACGAAAAACGTGCCGCCGGTCGCAAGCTGATGGGTTGGCGAGTGAGGCCAGGCGATCTTGAGCTCAACCATGGAGGGACAATGGCCATCAAGCCCTCTGATCCGCTATCGTTGAAAAGCGGTAGAGGGCTACCGCACTCCACGACGCTTCGCGACCGCCACAAACCATCGGCACGCCGCCAGGTCTTGGACTGCGCCAGCCCCCTGGCGCTTTGCCACCGCGGCTTCCTTCCACGGCGGGGGCGCATCCTTCACCTCCTGCGTTCGTTGAACCTTGGGGGAAAGCGGTAGAGGGCTACCGCACTCCACGACGCTTCGCGACCGCCACAAGCCATCGGCACGCCGCCAGGTCTTGGACTGCGCCAGCCCCCTGGCGCTTTGCCACCGCGGCTTCCTTCCGCGTCGGAGGCGCATCCTTCTCCTCCCGCGTTCGTTGAACCCTGGGGGAAAGCGGTAGAGGGCTACCGCACTCCACGACGCTTCGCGCGCGGCGATCCCTCACGGTCCCGCCGGCCGGTATTCGGCCTCCGCCCGGGGCAGCAACGACTCCAAATTTCGAATGCGGGCGGCGTCCGTTGGATGCGTGCTCAGGAACCACGCGGTGTTCGCGCCGCCGCGGCTTCGGTTGTACTCGGCAAACCGCTCCCAGAACGCCACCGCAGCCTTGGGATCGTAACCGGCCCGCGCCATGTAGAGAATGCCGATCTCGTCCGCCTCGGCCTCCTGGGACCGGCTGTGGGGAAGCGCCACCCCCAATTGCGCGCCGACTCCGTAGGCCTGCGTGACGACCGGCGTCCAGCTGGCGTACTTCGACCCGCCCATCAGCGCCGCGCCGACCTGTCCGGCGATCCCCATCGCCTGGGCTTGCGACATCCGCTCGCCCCCGTGCCGCGCAACCGCATGCGCCACCTCGTGGCCCATCACGGCCGCCAACCCCGCGTCGTCCTGACAAATTGGAAGGATCCCCGTGTTGATGCCCACCTTGCCCCCGGGCAGGCAAAAGGCGTTGGCTTCAGGGCTCTCGAAGAGCACGAATTCCCACTGGGCATCGGGCAGGGTGGCAACCGCAGCAATCCGGTGGCCGACGCGCTGCACCATCGCGTTGCCATCGGGGTCCTTCGACACCGGGACCTCCTGCTTCATCTTGTTGAACTCGGTCAGCCCCAGCTGCATTTCCTCCTGCGAGGACAGAAAGTTCAACTGACGACGTCCCGTCTCGGGAACCGTGGAACAACCCATCGGCCCCAGCACCACACCAGCCGCCACGGCCAATGCCACACTGCAGGCGCCAAAACCTCCGAGTGCTCCCGATCGCAACATGCCCGCACAAAACCAAGGACCCGGGGGAAACTCAAGCCGGCGTCCGGAGCGCCCGATTCCAGGTCACGCTTCAGCGCCGGTAGATCGGCCCGTTGAAAATGTCGTTCGGAAAGGGAATCCGATTGATCAGGTCGTAGGAGTAATTCCACTTCTGGAGCTGGGCGGCGCCTCCAAAGGTGCCCACCACCGCACCGCCGGGGAACCGGGTGGCGGTGCCCTGGCCGTTGGGATTATTGAAGCTGCCCCAGCCGGAGGAGCCGGCATGCCGGATCGAGACCCCGTTGCCCGCATTTCCGGGCGGCGGCACGTTGGAGGCATCGTTGAAATTGAGGGGGTCCAGCTCGTTCTGCTCCCAGAGCTGCCAGTCGGTCGCCAGGAAGTCGCTGATCTTGTAGGTGCGCCCGTCACCAAACGGCGGTGACCGGCCGATGTTGTTGTAGCCACCAATGGTGCCGTTCCAACAGTAGGAGGTCAGCTTCAACGGACGCGCCAGCCAGAGCGTCCGCAGCCGTCCGGAACCCCGGGTGGCGACGTCCTTCGGACACCAGCACACCTTGTGGGATCCCAAGAAGGGTCCGAGCTGGCTGATGCGGAAAAAGGCCACCTGATTGCTGAACTGCAGCGAGTTGACATCCCGGCCGGCCGCGGATCCGGGTGTCTGCGGACCTCCCGGGATCCGGCCGTTGTTCCGCGTCGCGTACACCCAGCCATCCGGCCCGCTCAGATCCCCACCCCACGTCGGGTGGGCGTTGTAGTCATTGTTGTCCGCGGCGTACAACTGGTTGGCCAGCAGGATCTGCTTCACGTTGTTCAGATCCACCGTGAGCTGGGCACGATCCTTGGCACGCCCAAGGGCCGGCAGGAGCATGCCGGCGAGGATGGCGATGATCGCAATGACCACCAGCAACTCAATGAGGGTGAACGCGGGTGAACCCGGATGAATCCGGGCAGGGGGTCCAGGGGGGAGGGCGGACGTTTTCATGGATGGGGGCGATGAAACGGTACCGCAAGCAGCCGGCACCCGGGATCCGGCCCCGGCCATTGCGCCGTCACGGTCGGCGGCTCCGCCCGCCAAATCAAGCACTCAAAATCCGGCGCACCGGCAACTTCCGGCTTGGTTCCGCCGGGAAGTTCGGGCATCGGAGATCCGCCAGATTCATGACGCCCCTCGTGGACACCCATGCGCACCTCGATTTCCCGGAGTTTGCGGGCGATCTCGAGGCGGTGCTGCGGCGGGCGCACGACGCGGGCGTGACCCGCATCGTCACCATCGGCACCGATCTCGACTCCAGCCGCCGCGCCGTGAACCTGGCCGGGCGATGGCCCGGGGTGTCCGCCGCGGTCGGCTGGCATCCGGGCCACGCCGGGGAGGCCCCAATGGATTTCCGGGCAGAGTTGCGCGAACTGGCGCGGCAACCCGGGGTCGTCGCCATCGGGGAATGCGGCCTCGACTTCCACCGGCTGCCCTCCCGGGAGCCGGGCGGTGATCCCGGGGCGGACGCCGCGATCATCACCCGCCAGCAGGTGGTGTTCGAGCAGCAGCTCGAGGTGGCCGCGGAACTCGGACTCAACGTGGTCATCCATACCCGGGATTCGTGGCAGCCCACCCTCGACCAGTTTGCCCCGCACGCTTCCCGGATTCGCGCCGTGTTCCACTGCTTTGGCGGCGGCCCCGCCGAACTGGAAGCCGTGCGCCACCTCGATTCGCTGATCAGCGTGACGGGGATCCTGACCTTCAAGAACGCCGCCGGCCTGCGTGAAACCCTGTCCGGAGTCCGGCCCGGCGAATACATGCTGGAGACCGACTGCCCATTTCTGGCCCCTGTGCCCCATCGGGGCCGGCGCTGCGAACCCGCCCATGTGCGAAACATCGCAGAGTGCGCCGCCCAGGTCATGGGCCTCGACCTCAACGCCGTCGCCGAGGCGACCTCGTCCACGGCTGCGACATTCTTCCGAGGATTGTAGCACCCCCCCGGGACCGGACGTCGGCGCACGCGTCCCAGGGCTGCACGGTCTCAAAGCCACGGACCGAATTTCGACGTCAACCGGTCCGGTGCGACTCCATCGTGATTCTCCGTCACGGCCCGGACTTCCGAAGCCGCCGCTGAAGCTCGCGTATCGGACGGAAGCCAATGAGCTTCACGCCCTGCGCCTCCAGAAGGGCCCTCAGGTCGGCATCCCGCGTGAAGAGTTCATGTTCCGCCGCACGCACCGCCCAGGTGCCGGTGATCGCTTGCAGCTCGTCCGTCGGCAGCGCGGCGTGGATGAACAGCTCGGTCACCCCGGGCTTGAGGTCCGCCAGACGTTCCATCCAAAACCCCTTCACCTCCCCGGGATTGGTATAATGGATGTCGAAGATGAGGTCGTCGGGAAACAGGATTCCCCGGGCGGCGAACCGTTCGCGCCATCCGGAATGCCCGGCCCTGGCAAAGGCCTCCTCGGAGGCCATCCGCACCGGCAGGTCGAACTCGACGGCGAGCTGCAGATAGCTTTCCAAATAGTCCGGACGGTACTGGAGCACGCCCATGTGGGAGTCCAGATGGGTGACATCCACGCCCGCCGCCAGGGCCTTCCGGATCTGCGCCCGGGATTCGATCAGGGCCTCCCCCGGATTCGATTTCGCATACACCTGGGGCGTCTCGTGCCAGAAGTAGCCGTCGGGATCCACCAGTCCGGGCACCTCGGACTTTGGCGACAGCGGACCCCACCGATACCGCCGCCATTCCGAGGTCTGGCAAAGATGGATCCCGAAATCCTTCTCCGGATGGGTCCGCGCATGATCGGCAATCTCGGGAAACCAGGGGCACGGGACGAGGATGGTCGCCGACCGCATGAGTCCGTTCTCCAGGGCGTCCACGGTCGCGACGTTGGCCGCATGGCACATGCCCACATCGTCGCCATTGACGATCAGCAACCGGTCGGTCGCGGCGTAGCCCAAACGTTCCGCCAGGGAGGGCTCGGCGCCGACCGCTGCCGGGAGCAGGCTGATCATCACCAACACCAACCATCGTGACATGGGGGCAGATTGCCGCGCTGGTTCTTCGAGGCAAAGGTTCAATGCGGTTCAGTCCACTCCTTCAGAATCGAGGACGATCTCCGTGATTCGGGAATGCCAGGGCTCGACGGGCTCGAAGCACACGAATCGGATCGGGATCATCGTTACCGGGCACGGTGAACAAGGTCCGTCCGAGCGTCGGCCTTCAAGGGTCTGCCTCCAGGAGCGCCCTCGCCTTCTCCGGATCGAGACGCTTCATCTCCGCCGTGCACTGCAGGGCCTCCGCCTCCCGTCCCAGCCGGTGCAGGGCCTTGGATTGAAAGAACAGCAGTTCGAGATCGGCCGGGGCGATTTCCAGTCCGCGCCGGCAGGCGTCGAGGGCCTCCGGGTTTCTGCCAAGACGGAGCAGCGCCGCGCTTGACCACCGCAGCGCCTCGACGAGCCGCGGGTTGATCTTCAGGGCACGGGCATAACTGGAGACGGCCTCTTCGTGTCGCTCCAGATTCGCCAACGCCATGCCGCGCAGGTGCCAGCCCTGTTCCGACGATGGATAGTCCCCCAGGTAGCGGTCCAGCACGGTCAGCGCCGGTTCAAAGTCGCGGACGCGTCCGAAGGACAGGGCGAGATTGAGCCACGCTGGCTCGTAGTCAGCGTCCAGATCCAGCGCCTGGGCGAAGCACACCCGGGCGTCGTCCACCTTGCCGACCTCCATCAGCGTTGCCCCCCTCGTGTTCCAGCCGGCCGCCCCCTCTGGTTGGGTCATTTTTCCCTCGGGTACCGCGTCAATCATTGCCCGAAACTGGCGGACACATTCCGCGGATGGCGGCGGATCGAGACGGGTCAGTTCCTCCAAGGCCTCGGAGGCCATTCCGCCGCTCCCATCCTCGGTGAGGGCCGGGGGGCCGTCTCGTCGCCTATCTGAGCAACGCGGACGACCTCACTCCAGAATTTCGGGATCATCCCGCAAGCGGATTTCTCCATTTGAGGCCTCGGAAGCGTGAGAAGTCGGCGTCGGTCGAATGCAGCACGGCGTTGTGTTCCACGGCGAGCGCCGCGAGGTGGGCGTCGGAAACCAGGTTGCCCACCGCATTCCCGCTCCGGAGCATCTGCTGGAAAATCGTCCAGTGCTGGTCGGTGGGCTGGAGGACCCTCACACAGGGTTGATCGAGCCAGCTCTGCACACGTTCGATGGCTTCCTTGAGCGTGAGCGGACGCTGGTGCAGGCGGGCATTGGTGCCAATGCGGATGAAGGCGTTCAGGACCGGCCAGCACAACCCGACGGTCCCGGAGCCGCTGAGCTGGCCGTCCCACCAGGTCAGGGCGGCTGCGTGGTGTTCCGACAGGCTGTCCTCGGCGTACAGAAGGAGATTGGCATCCACGAGGGTCATGAATGGTCTTCGCCCTCCGCAGCGGCGATGAGTTCGGAGATGTTGTCGTAGGAAAAGCCCTGGCGCAGGCCCAGAGGACGCGGCTTCGTCCGGTAGGGTTTGGCCGCCGGCGGCGCGAGGATGTCATCAAGCCCCGCCCGCAACGCGGCGTTGATCACCTCCTTGAAGGACTTGTTCAGCCGGACCGCCCCCTTCCTCGCCCTGGCCGCAATGTCGGGGTCAAGTGTCAGCGTGGTTCTCACGCAGGCATCATGGTGTCCAGAGGCTGGAAGTCAACGTGCGCGATTGTGGACCGCCCTTCCCGGAGGTCCTGTCGCCTCCGGTTCTGGGGACTTGTGCGAGAATCACCAAATCGTTGACCGCCCGACCAATCGTGACGCCCAGTTGGTGGGCGTAAACGACGCCACCAAAGTAGTGCCCGCCGCGCTGCCGCCGAGTCGCTTCCACCAGCAGATCTTCGTCCTGGCAGAACATGACACGGCCTAACGAAGTTGCCCGGTCCAACAAGGCCGGTTCATCCAACCCCGTCGTGTCATCCAACTGCGCGGTCAGCACATTCACACTCGTCTCGGATTCGGAGGCAATCTCTCTTGCCGCCCTTTCCCTGCACTCTCTCTCCCAGCGGTACCCCGGTGAAGCGAAGCCGTGCTGAGCGGTCCGCCTGTGGAGTCCCCACATGCATGCCGAACTCCCGGTGGCGCGTACGGTTCACGGGGAGCCATCCGGCACCCTCCCCCACCGTTCAATGCCAACGGAACCCCGGTATCCAATCGGGCAGGTTTGCTCCGTTTCTGCTGCGGCACGCCGGAACCTGCCGGTCCGCGGTTCCCAAAACCGCTGACCGGATTCCGACAGATTCCGACAGTGGAAAGGGATGAAACTGCGCGATAACGACCGGAATCGGTCAACCACCGGCGCGAATTTGGGCGTCGCCAACCCCCTCTTGACGAGCCAGATCGGACTTTTGTCACGCAGCGTCGCGCCCTCGAAAATGGCGGTTTCCTAAACCGACGATCCAGGTTCAATTCCGGGTCGGGGTACCATTGCAAGACGCCGCTGGTGGTCCGGGCGTTTTCAGCCGCCGAGGAGGGACTTGTAGTCCGGCGGCGTTTCCCCGTAGCCCACCCTTCGGCGCGCGATGGCCGGCTCGATGATGTCGCGCCGGATGTCAATGCCCTGTCCAAAGAGCTCCCGCCACCGTTGCCGGGTGTTCTCCGGATAACGGTTGGGCGAATCGTCGCCAAAGCCGGGTCGGAAAAGATCAACCGCGTTCTGCAGCTCGTGCTGCAGTTCCCCGGCAGTCGGGTGCCCCGTGAGTTCGCGCACGCGTCGGAAGGCTTCCAGATCCTTCGGCTCCAATCGGTCCAGCTTGCCGATGAGGATATCAATCGGATGCGGAAACACGAATGTCACATGGGCCAGCGTGACGGTCCTGGCGCGCTGACGCCATCGCGGACTGGTTCGAAAGCTCAGTTCGAATCCGAACTCCAAATGAAGCCCGCCGCGGGACTTGTCCAGACCCGCATCCGCAATCAGGCCGCTCAGGTCCTCGTCGTCATCCGAAAACAAGTCCACGTCACCACTCAGCAGCTCGCGATCCAGCGTGAGTTGGAGCGGTGCGGAGCCCTGCACGGTCAGGCGAAACGCACGGTTGGCAGGCAGCGCCGCCTGGAGCCGCTGAAGCACCGGCCGGCGGGCGTGGCCCAGTCAATCTCCGCGCGCCACCAGTCTGCGGTCGAACTCATGTTTGCGCGGACCGATGCCGAGAACGTAAAGGGCCTGCTGGATGAGACGGTTGGTCACCTCCGAATCCCGGGAAAGCTGCCGGGCCAGTCGCTGCTCGCGGGCTCGAAGCGGTCGCAGTTCCCGGAGAAGCAACAGCCGCGCCGCCAGACGCGACTTGCGCCAGGCTCGGTCGCTTTAGTCGCCCGCCCGGTTCACCGCCGGCACGCTAAGTCGCCCAACCGCTTGGAGCCATGCTGGACTCCACCGGACGGCCCGACGGGGCGCATCTCACTTTTTTTTGGGTTCCCAAGGGACAGGACATCTGTTGCACGGGACCTCGCGGAACATTGGTTCCGCGGGCCGCAGAACGCCGGTGGCCCTCCGGGGCTTGGCCCCGCGCCCCCCCGTAGATCCAGTAATGAAGCTGCGATGCCCTCAGTCCATGCGCCTCGGCAAACCGACGGAGTCCCAGATCTCCCTCCCGGTACCTCTGCACCCACCGCTGCCGCTCCGCCGGAGGGACGGAGGCCCTCAGTGCAACGACTTCCATGTTCATCATCCCGGCCTGCCACACCCTCAACCCCTCCGGCAGATGCGCCCCGCTTACCGCTGACATCGGACTGTCGTCACGCACCGACGCGCACCCGAAAATGGCGGTTTTCAAAACCGACGTCCCGCCGTTTCCAAAACGCCGCTTGCACCTGGAGCGGCCCTTTTTGCACTGTGCGGTGTCCGCCGGATCCGGCTCCATGCGGTCACCGGCGCCTCAGGTTGCATGCCCAAGGAAGAACCGATCGAGTTGACGGGCACGGTCACGCAGGTGCTCCCCGGAACCATGTTCCGCGTGCGACTGCCCAACGGGCACGTGGTCCTCGCCCACATCTCGGGGAAAATGCGAAAGAACTTCATCCGGATCAATGTGGGAGACCAAGTGCAGGTCAACCTGTCACCCTACGATCTCGGCAAGGCCCGCATCACCTTCCGGCAACGCTGAGCCGGCCCACCGACCCAACGGCCTGCCCCACCCACCGGCATCAGGCCGCGGCGGGGACCTGCATCCGAAAGGGGTCAATCCGCATCAATACGGCGCGGCCGAGGGCATCCACACCCAGAAACGAACCCTCCGCGGTCGCATGACGGGTGGGAATGGTGTGAAAACTGTTGTAGCTGAAGGAACCACCGGCGGGGATCACCGGTTGCTGGCCCACCACCCCGGTCCCCTCCACGACCCACTGTGTCCCATCCCCATGCAGGACCACCCATTTGCGCCCGCGAATGGTCACCGCCACATCGCTGTGGTTGATCAGGGTCAGGTAGTAGATGAATGCGTGGGGACGCCCCTTGCTCTTCTCCGGGGCGAGGCGGTGATAAACAAGACGGTCCAGAGAGACCCGGAGTCCCGCAAGTTCAACCGGCGCCGCCAGCGTATTCATTGCAACAAGCCTAGAAGTCTTTCGCTTTCAGGACAAGCGGACGCTCACCGTCGCTGCCCGCAGGACGACTGTGCGATGGCCCACACACAGCATCCCGGTCCGATCGCCGCGCGGGAATCCACCCGGGCGAACGGATCGTTTTGCTGGCCGGCATCTTCCCGACCACGCCATGGTGGGCGCGTCCGATGACGTCCGACCGTCCCTCCCCGCTGAAGCACCTCGATTATTCCGTGGTGCAGCAGTGCATGCATTGCGGCCTGTGCCTGCCCACCTGCCCCACCTATGACGCCACGTTGAACGAGCGTCACTCGCCCCGGGGACGAATTGCCCTGATGCGGGCGATTGCCGACGACCGGATGCCGGCGACGCGGACGTTCGCGGAGGAGATGTATTTCTGCCTGGGATGCCTGGCCTGCATGACCGCGTGCCCGGCCGGGGTGAATTACGCAGAACTTTTTGAACAGGCCCGCGCAGAGGCCGAACGCTCCGGGGTGCTGGATTCGCCACGCAGGTCGCTGATCCGGCACGTCACGCTGGGCTGGCTTTTCGATGATTTGCGACGCCTGCACCTGTTGGGACGCATGCTCCGCTGGTGGCAGTCCACGGGGCTGCAGGCGCTGGTGCGGGCCAGCGGGATCCTGCGCCTGCTGCCACGGCGTCTTCGGGAACTTGAGGCCATGACGCCCCAGGTGGAGGGCGCCTTTTCCGCCGACCTGATTCCGCCGGTGTTGCCGGCAACCGGCCCCCGGCGGCATCGGGTCGCGCTGCTCACCGGCTGCGCGCAGGACCTCACCTTCGCCTCGGTGAACCGGGACACGGCGGAGGTGCTGGCGCGCAATGGGTGCGAGGTGATCACGCCGCCCGAGCAGCATTGCTGCGGATCCCTGCACGCCCACAACGGGGAATGGGAGCGGGCCCGGGTCCTCGCCCGCCGGAACCTGGACCAGTTCCCCCCGGCAACCTTTGACGCCATCATCACCAACGCCGGAGGCTGCGGCTCGCACCTCAAGCACTACACCCAGTTGCTGGCGGAGGATCCGCGCTATCGGGATGCCGCGCGGGAGTGGGACCGGAAGGTGAAGGATATCCACGAATGGCTGATGGAGACCGGCATCGAGCCGCCGCCGCCCACCGCCACCACCCAGCGGGTGACGTACCATGAGTCGTGTCATCTCTGCCACGGCCAGCGCATCTCCCGCCAGCCGCGGGAGCTGCTCAAGGCAATTCCCGGGCTGGAACTCGTGGAACTGACCGAGGCGTCCTGGTGCTGCGGCAGCGCCGGCATCTACAACCTCACCCAGCCGGAGATGGCCGGCCAGCTCCTCGAACGAAAGATGGGACACATTGCCGCCACCCGGGCCGGCGTGGTGGCCACCGGCAATCCGGGGTGCCTGCTGCAACTCGTCACCGGATGCAACCAGCGCGGTGTTTCGTTGCGGGTGGTGCATCCGGTCACGCTGCTCGCCGAAGCCTACCGGCGTCGGGACCTGCCGCCGGCGCATTGAGTGCCGCCGGAATAGTTTTTTCCGCCCGGGCTTGACCCGACGATGCCAGTTGGGAGGCTGGACCCAGTTTTCCACTTCCTCCCGGCGAGCCGTCAATTTTCGCGATGACCAACAATTTCGTCACCCTCCCCACCCTGGGGTCCGCCCGGCGGGACATCCCCGCCGGAATCGTGGTCTTCCTGGTCGCCCTGCCCCTCTGCCTCGGCATTGCCCTCGCATCGGGGGCCCCGCTGTTTGCCGGCATCATCGGCGGCGTGGTGGGCGGGCTGGTGATCAGCCTGCTCTCCGGGTCGGAATTGAGCGTCAGCGGTCCCGCCGCCGGCCTGACCGTCATCGTGTCGGCGGCCATCATCAAGGTGGGCGGTTTCCAGGCCTTCACCGTGGCGGTGATGCTCTCAGGATTGATCCAGCTCGCGTTTGGACTGCTGCGCGCCGGCATCATCGGCGACTACGTGCCCAACAGTGTGATCAAGGGCATGCTGGCCGCGATCGGCATCGTCATCATCATGAAGCAGATTCCCCACGCGCTGGGCGATGACAAGGACTTCCTGGGCGATGAGGCCTTCCGGCAGTCCGGACAATCCAACACCTTTTCGGAGATGTTCGCGTCCCTGGTCTCCCCGAGCCCCGGGGCCATCGCAATCACCGCCGTCGCCCTGCTGCTGCTGTTTGCCTGGGAACGGCCGTTCCTCAAGAACCGCGCGTGGACGACCTGGCTGCCGGGCCCGCTGGTTGCCGTCATTGCCGGCACAGTCCTCAACGAGACCTTCGGCCTTTGGAAACCCGACTGGCAGCTCACCGCTTCGAAACAGCACCTGGTCCAGCTTCCCGTCGCGGGATCCGTCCAGGACTTCTTCGGCATGTTCACCGTTCCCGATTTCACAAGAGTTTTCAGGCCTGAAACCTGGATGGTGGCGTTGACCATCGCGCTCGTGGGCAGCATTGAGACCCTGCTCTGCATCGAAGCCACCGACAAGCTGGACCCGGAACGGCGCATTTCCGACACCAACCGGGAACTGCGTGCCCAGGGCATCGGGAACATGCTTTCCGGCTTTCTGGGCGGCCTGCCGGTCACCTCGGTGATCGTGCGCAGCTCCGCCAACGTGTACGCCGGTGGCCGGACCCGCCTTTCCTGCTTCGTCCACGGCCTCGTCCTGCTGCTGGCCGCAGCGGCCTTTGCACCGCTGCTGAATCGGATCCCCCTCGCCGCGCTGGCGTCGGTGCTGCTGGTGGTGGGCTACAAGCTGTCCTCCCGCAAGATCATGCTGGAGATGTGGGCCCGGGGATGGAGCCAGTTCATCCCCTTCATCATCACCGTGATCGCCATCGTCCTGACCGACCTGCTCAAGGGCATCGGCATCGGGCTCCTGTCGAGCGTGTTCTTTGTGATCCGCAACAACCACCACGCCGCGATCACCCTCGTCAACCAGCAGGAAAACTGGCTCCTGCGCTTCAACAAGGACATGTCGTTCGTCAACAAATCCGAACTCAAGCGGCGCCTGCGGCGGATTCCGAACGATTCGGTGGTGATCGTGGACGGCACAAAGTCGCTGTATGTGGACGGCGACGTTTACGACACGCTCAAGGAGTTCGAGACGGCCGCCTCGTACCGCGGCATCCGGCTGGAGTACCACAACTTCTTCAACAAAGAGATCGCCACCAAAACCGCGTGACCCCCCATGGAAGACTACAAGCGTCTGCTTCTCAACAATCAGGCCTGGGTGCAGGACAAGCTCAGCCTGCGCCCGGACTTCTTCACCGCGTCCTCCGCGAGCCAGCAACCGGCCTTTCTCTGGATTGGCTGCTCCGACAGCCGGGTGCCGGCCGAGGAGGTCACCGGTGCCACCCCCGGCGAACTCTTCGTGCATCGCAACATCGCGAATCTCGTGGTGCACACCGACTTCAACATGCTCAGCGTCGTGCAGTACGCGGTGGAGGTGCTCAAGGTGAAGCACGTCATCATTTGCGGCCACTACGGATGCGGCGGCGTTCGGGCCGCCATGTCCCGGAAACACCTGGGCCTGATCAACAAGTGGCTTCGCCACCTCAAGGACATCTACCGCATGCACGCCACCGAACTCGACGCGATGCCCGACGAGGAGCGCCGCGCCGACCGTCTCGCCGAGCTGAACGTCTACGAGCAGGTCCATCACCTCGCCGAGCTCTCATTCGTCCAATGGGCATGGAAGGAGGAGAAGCGGCCCTCCATCCACGGGTGGATCTACGACATGCGCACCGGCCACCTGAAGCAGCTGGCCAAGGTGGATGCCAACAGCGTACCTCACAACGTCTTCATGTATGAGTTTCCCGACGAACCCGTGCTGAAGTCATGAGCGGCGGCCGGGTTCCGGCGGCGTGGCAATGAAGCCGTTTGCGATCCTGCTGGTCGCCGGCGATCCCAGCGGCGACCTCGCGGCAGCCGAACTGGTCCGGGCCCTCGGCCGCGCGGCGGGTCCGGTCCCGCCGCGATGCTTCGGCGCCGGCGGACCGGCCATGGCCGCTGCGGGGGTGACCCTCCATCACGAGATGACCCGCCACTCCGTGATCGGCGTCGAAATCCTGCGCCGGATTTCCTGGTTCCGACGCGCGCTTCTCGACCTCGTTCGCCTTGCCCGGACGGAAGGCGCCGATGCCGTGGTCGGCGTGGACTACGCCGGATTCAACCTGCGCCTGGCCTCAGCCGTCCATGAGGCCCGACTCCAGTCCCAGGGGCCGTTTCGGAACTGGCGTCCACGCATCATCCAGTACATCGCCCCCCAGGTCTGGGCGTCGCGGCCTGGACGCGCCCGCCGGATGGAACGGACGCACGACCTGCTGCTCTCGATCCTGCCGTTCGAAAAAGGGTGGTTCGCAGAGAACGCCCCGCGCCTCCCCGTGACCTTTGTGGGCCATCCGATCGTGGATCGCCATGCCACCGCGCCGCCGCCCCACGATGGGGAACCTGCCACGGACCGCCCCCCGCTGCTGGTGTTGCTTCCCGGAAGCCGGCCGGGCGAACTGCAGCGGCACCTTCCCGTGATGCTCCCGGCGGCACGCGCGGTGGCCCAACGCACGGGATGCCGCCTCCGGATGGTGCTGCCGCGCGAGGAACTCCGCCCGGCCGCCCAGGCGATGACCCGCGACTTCGCAGAAGCGATCATCCAGGTTGGCGGCCTCGACGCCACGTTGCGCGAGGCCACCGTTGCGCTCGCCTCCACCGGCACCGTGACCCTCGAGTGCGCGTGGTATGGGGTGCCCACCGTCGCGCTGTATCGCACCTCGCGGCTCACGTTTGAGATCGGACGCCGGATCGTCACGGTGCCCCACCTCGCCATGCCCAACCTGCTGGCGGGCGCGCCCATCATGCCCGAGTTCGTCCAGCACTTGGCCACACCCGGCGCGCTCGCGGAGGCGCTGCTGTCCCTGCTGGAAGCTCCACACCGCCGTCAAGTCCTGCGCGGGCAGCTTCGCGCGATCGCCCGATCCCTCGGCCCCCCGGGAGCCTCCGACCGCGCGGCCGCAGCGCTGCTGGCGTTGCTCCGTGGCGGGACCCCGACGTCGGGGGCGACGACACGCTGATCCGGCGATCGCTCCCAATGTCCCCGACCCATCCCATGGAACCTTGCGGGTCCGTCCCGGATGCAACAGATCCCGCGCCACCGTCCAACGTCCCGTGAACGCTCCCCTCCTCCAACTCCACGGCATCGAGAAGTCCTTCGGTGCCGTCCGCGCTCTTGGAGGGGTCTCGTTCGAACTGCGGCCTGGGGAAATCCACGCGCTGCTCGGGGAAAATGGCGCCGGCAAGTCCACCCTGATCCGGATGATCACCGGCGCCCACACCCCGGACGCCGGAACCATCACCATCGCCGGCGAACAGGTTCGCAATCTCACTCCCGATTCGGCCCGCCGACTTGGCATTGCCTGCGTGTACCAGCAGCCCGCGCTGTTCCCCGGGCTCACCGTCGCCGAAAACCTCGCGCTGCGATTGGAGTCGGGTTCAGCCTTCCGGAGGATTTCATGGTCGGCTCGCCGGGCCCGCGCGGCGGGACTCCTCGGGAAGGTCGGTGCCCGGATCGCACCCGAGTCCCTCGTGGAGACGCTCTCCATGCCCGCGCAGCAGCTGGTCGAAATCGCCTGCGCCCTCGGGACGGGTGCCCGGGTGCTGCTCCTGGACGAGCCCACCGCGTCACTCACCCGCGACGATCAGGCGCGGTTGCACACCCTGCTCCGGAGGCTGCGTGATCAGGGCACCGGGATTCTCTATATCACCCACCGTTTGGAGGAGGTGTTCGCTCTTGCCGACCGGGTCACCGTTCTGCGCGATGGCCGGAGCGTCGGGACACACCGGGTCCGCGGTCCCGAAGTGGAGTCTTCACTCGGAAATCCGCCTTCGCCGGGGAATGGCGCCAGTCCGGGACCAGAACCCATGGAGGGGAAGCGGCTGGATGAACCGGCCTTGATCCGGCTGATGGTCGGGCGCGATGTGCGACCCGGACGCCTCCAGCCGGGATGCAGGCGCGGACCGGTCGTGCTCACGCTCCATCGGGTGGCCTGCGCCAGCACTGGCGTTCGCGACGTCTCCCTGGAGGTCCACGCGGGGGAGATCGTGGGTCTTGCAGGGATGGTGGGCTCAGGACGCACCGAACTCGCACGGATCCTCTTCGGCCTGGATCCCTGCGATTCCGGTGAAATCCGGATCCACGACCGGAGGGTGCACCTTCGAAACCCTCGCGACGCCATCCAGGCCGGGATCGCCTGCCTTCCCGAGGACCGCCGCCGGCACGGAGTGATCCTTGAGATGCCCATTGCCCACAACGTCACTCTTGCCGTGCACCCCACGTTGTTCCCGGGCGGATGGATCCGGGAGCGGGCCGAGCAGGAGTTGACCGCCGGTTTTCTCCGCAACCTTGGGATTCGGGCACCGGACGGGCAGACACCGGCAGGTGCGCTCTCCGGGGGCAACCAGCAGAAGGTCGCCCTCGCCCGATGGCTCGCAGCGGCACCGAAGGTCCTCATCCTCGATGAGCCCACCCAGGGCGTGGACGTTGGGGCCAAGGAGGAAATCCACCGCCGCATCCGCCAACTTGCGGACGACGGTCTCGCCGTGCTGATGATCTCCAGCGATCTTCCGGAGGTGCTCACCTTGAGCGACCGGATCGGCGTGATGCGAGCCGGCAGAATGGTCGCAACAATGCCCGGCGGGTCCGACCCCGACGCCGTGATGGCCGCGGCCCTGGGGGGCCCCACTGCCAAGGATCCCGCGCCGTGACGCCTTTCGATCCGAACACGGCGCATCCGATCGGCACGGGATCCCCCGCGCCGTGGCGTCGGCTCTTCGCATCCCGCGAAGCGTCGGTGACCGCGGTGCTGCTCCTGCTCCTGATTTTCATGGCGGTGACTGCGCCCGGATTTTTCGAGCCCCAACCCCTGCTGTCCCGCCTCGCGGCGGCTGCGCCGCGCCTCGTGGTCGCCTGCGGCATGGCGGTGGTGATGCTCACCCGTCAGATAGACATCTCGGTCGGTTCCCTGTTCGCCTGGTGCTCCGTGGTTGCCGGGCTGCTCGCGGGCGCCCGCCCTTCCCCGCCCCTGGCACTGGCCGCCGCGGTGGCCCTGGGGGCCGCCGGCGGTGTGATCAACGGCGCGTTGGTGGCCGGACTCCGCCTCCCGGCGATCGTGGTCACGCTGGCCACCCTCGTCACCTGGCGGGAGGCGCTGCGGCTGTACCGGCAGGGCGTCTTCGTGAACCTGCCGGAGGGCCTTCAGTGGTTCGGCCTTCCGATGAGGACCGGCCAACTCCTCGTATGCGCCATCGCCCTGGTGGTCCTGTGCGGACTCGCCCTGGTCCTGCGCCAACTCGCAATCGGGCGACAGGTGTACGCGGTGGGTGCCGACGCGGAGGCCGCCCGGCTCGCCGGGTTGCGTCCGCGCCGCGTCACTTTCGGAGCCTTCGTGCTGCTCGGCGCACTCACCGGCCTGGCGGCGGTGTTGAACCTGGTTCAATCGCCGCAGGTGGATCCCGCCACCGGACGTCTGCTGGAGCTTGAAGTCATCGCCGCGGCGGTTGTCGGCGGCGTGGCGGTCTCAGGGGGCCGGGGGTCGCTTCCGGGAGTCTTTTCGGGCTTCCTGCTCCTCACCTGCATTTCCCCTGCGCTGACCTACCTGGGCGTGAAGCCATATTGGGACAAGGCCATCCAGGGCCTTCTGATCCTCGCTGCCGTCGCCGCGGAGGGAATTCGGCGTCGAAAGGAGCCGCGAGGATGAGCCGACCGAAATCCTCCCCGGCCGCAAGCCGCCTTCGACGGGCCTCCCGACGGCACGAGTGGCTGCTCCTGGGCATCCTGGCCGCCGAGGTCCTCGTTTTCAGTCTGGCCGGACGCAATTTTCTGACTGCCGACAACATCGCCAACCTGGTGCGCCACTCCACGGAGATCGGTCTGCTGGCGCTGGTGATGCTGCCGGTGATCCTGACCGGCGGCATTGACCTGTCCGTGGGTTCGCTGCTTGGCCTGTGCGCCGTGGTGTTCGGCTCGATCTGGCGCGATTGGGGGTGGCCCTGGCCACTGGCGGCAGGTGGGGCCCTCGTCGTGGGTGCGCTCGGAGGCGGCTTCAATGCCTCCCTGATTTCCGGGCTGCGGCTGCCACCCCTGATCGTCACGCTCGCCACGTATTCGTTGTTCCGGGGTCTTGCCGAGGCCCTGACCCGGGGAACCGACGCGTTCACCCGCTTTCCGGAGTCCTTCCTGTTCCTCGGTTCCGGTCGCGTCGGCGGGATTCCCGTCCAGGCCTGGATCCTTGGAGGCGCCGCCATGCTGCTCTGGCTCTCGGTGCACCGCATGACCTGGGGACGTTCCTGGAGGGCGATCGGGTTTTCCCCGGAGGGCGCCCTGCACGCCGGACTGCCGGTGTCCCGTCGGGTGGTGACCACCTACGTGGTCGCAGGCTTGGCCGCCGGCGTGGCGGCTCTGACCTATGCGGCGCGTCTTGGGACGGCGAAGGCCGACGCCGGCACTGGATACGAACTCGCGGCGATCACCGCCGTGGTGCTGGGCGGCGCCAGCATCTTCGGTGGCACCGGGACTGTCGCAGGCACCCTGCTCGGCGTGGCGATCATCGCGGTCCTGACCAATGGGCTGGGACGCCTGCCGGCCACCCTCAGCATTGCCGGCGAGCTCTCCGGGCTGTGCACCGGGCTGGTGCTGCTCGCCGCGCTCGCCGGATCCGCGTTCAGCGACTGGTGGGCCGGTCGCTCCAGCCGCTGCCGGGGCGCGACACCCGGGGATGGCACAGCCCCGACCCCGACGTAGCGCCCGGGCTGCGGGCACCCGGCCGGCTTCAAGGCGAAGCCGCGGCACGACCTTCCACTCGAACCCGGGGGACCGAAACCCGCGCAATTTCCTTCACGGCGACGGGATCACCCGGATGCTTCCGTCCTGCGGATTGTACTGAAACGCCTGGCCCCTTGGCGCCGCGGGCAATGCCTGCAGGTACCGATGTTGCACCAGTTCGTTGAGATCACCCGGATACCGGTCCTCCATCGCGTGAAACTTCTGGATCGCCCCGGTCAACTCCGCCGCCGAAGTGACCCGGATCGCGGTCTGTTTCGCCCGCCCCTGGGCGGCGAGGTAGTCCAGCGGTGCGGTGGCCGGATGGGCATCCGCCGCTGGAGAGGTCGCGGCGGGATCCCGCCGGCCACAACCGGCGGCGAGGAGTCCCGAAATCAACAGCAGGCCGATGAGGACTTTCACGGACTCACGCTAGCCCGCGTCCGCCGCCTTTGCCAGAGTTCCCGGGTTCATGAGCTGGCTCTATCGCCGCGTCGCCCGCCCGCTGCTGTTTCTTCAGGACGCGGAATCGGCTCACAACCGGACCCTTGCCGCCCTCGCCCTCGCCAGCCGCTGGCGTCCGGCGCTGTCGTTCACCCGGTCCCTGTACCGGCCCGCGGAACTTCCGGTGAGGTGTCTCGGGCTGTCCTTTCCGAACCCGGTTGGACTCGCCGCCGGCATGGACAAAAAGGGGATCGCGCTGCCGCTGTGGGAGGCTCTGGGGTTCGGATTCTCGGAACTGGGTGGCATCACCTGGCATGCGCAGCCGGGCAACCCCCCGCCCCGCATGTTCCGCATTGCCGCCGAGGAGGCGCTGATCAACCGCATGGGGTTCAACAACGCCGGAGCCCCCGCCCTCGCGCAGCGGCTTGAGGACTGGCGACGGCGCCACCTCTGGCCACCCCATCCGGTGGGCATCAATCTCGGCAAATCGAAGATCACTCCGCTGGACGCAGCCGCCGCAGACTACGCGGATTCCTTCGCCGCGCTCCGGACGCTCGCCGACTTTTTCGTGGTCAACGTGAGTTCGCCCAACACACCCAACCTCCGACGACTGCAGGACCGCGCCGCCCTCGACGAAATCCTTGCCGCCCTCCAGTCCCGCAATGTCGCCGACACGTCGGCCCCCCGTCGGCCTGTGCTGGTCAAGGTGGCGCCGGATCTCACGCCGGATGCCCTCGACGAGGTCGTGGACGTGGCGCTCGCGCGTGGAGTGGCGGGGCTGGTGGCCACCAACACCACGACCGAGCGGCCCGCGACCGCGGATCCCGGCCTGGCCGCGCGCTACCGCGAGACCGGCGGCCTGAGCGGACGCCCGCTGCGCCAGCGCAGCACCGAAGTGGTCCGGCACCTGTACCGGCAATCACAGGGTCGCCTCGCGCTGGTCGCGGTCGGCGGCATCTCGTCCCCGGCAGATGCCTGGGAGAAGGTCATCGCGGGCGCCAATCTCCTGCAACTCTACTCCGCACTTGTTTTCCAAGGCCCGGACCTGGCGGGCACGATCGTGGACGGCCTCCGCGAGCGGCTTGCCGGCGGGCGGTGGGAGGATGCCGTGGGCAGCGCCAACTGACCCACCAATGCCGGGCCACTCCACACTCCAGGGGGAATCCGTCAATCGATCACCGCCGAAACACAAGCCAGCCAAAGCGGGCGGGGGTGTGAAACGTTCCGGATAGCGTCGGGTTCGACGCCAGAAACGCCCGGTTCGCCCGGTCTATCCGGTACACGTTGGCCCGCCAGCGCGTGCCTTCGACCGGTGCATCCCCATGAAGCGAGGCGAGCGGAATGCGGGCTTCGCAGATCCACACCCGGCGTTCGGGATGGACGGTCACCGCCCACTCCATCCCGCTGCTCCAGTCGAAATCCGGTTTCGAGTCCCGGATTTGCAGATCCAGTGCCTCGTTGTTGGGGGCCCACTCATATTCCGTGTAGTGCCGCGGGTGCTCCAGGCTTGGGGCCACAAACAATTCGACCACATCCCGGTCCCACAGCGCCTCCGGGGACCGGATCCGTTCACCCGGCACGGGGGGGCCAAAATCGGTCAATTCCGTGAACGGGCACTCGTAGCCGACATAGAGATGCCGGTCGGACCACAGGAACCTCACCTCCGTGGACAGTTCGGGCCGCGCCCGCCCGTCCCGGGATTCCTGCTCGAGCGGAAACGCCGGGGTGTTCCGCCATTCCGGTTCGTCGAGGCGTCCATCGGGCGAGAAATCCCGCAGGATATGGCGCGCTTCCAGAACGGCCGGTGGCATGGATCGGGCGAGCAGCCGTCGGGCGTTGTCAAAATAGATCTTCCGCAGCACCCTTGGCGGGAGCCCGATGCTGGAGATCGTCCAGTCGCCCTGGATCGGCGTCATGTGCGGCCAGTCGCGATCCTCCGTTTCCAGCCAGCGCCATTCCTTGAGGAAAAACGCCACCCCCTCGTCATCGGTCGGCCGTTCCGCATCGCCTGCGGAACCAAGGATCAGCCGGTCGTACACCTGGAAGTCGGACGCGAAGAGGATCCGGTCCGCGTGGGTCGTGAAGAGCCGGCGCAGGCGGACGGGGTCGTGCCGGCCCAGTTCCGGGATCCGGGCGGCCAGATCGGCGTTCAGGTTGGGCAGCCGCACCAGTTCGCGCTCCACCCAGTCCAGGTCCTCTGCGTTGTTGGCGAAGTGAACCGCCACAAAGGTCGTCCCGGGGTGGCGCTCAATCACCCGGCTGAGGGCGGCGAGAAGGGCCTCCCGCGGCGGGAACTGCGCGGGATCGCCAAACCACCATTTCGGATGGTCCTTCAGTTCCGCCCACCGCTCGTTCTGCGCGTTGTAGGGGAGCCAGAAGGCACGCGGATCCGCCACATGGATGCTGACCGGCATCCCCAGCTCGCCACACCGCCGCCACACCCCGTCCAGGCGCGGATCATCAATCCGGATCAGCTCGCCCGCACCGTCCCGGAGGTATAGTCCGAGACGCTTGAACTCCTTCAGCCCCGCCGCACCCAACCGATGCGCCGTCTCGACCTGGCGGATCGCCTGTTCCGGGAACCCGGGATCGTCCCAGCCCGTGTAGTCGAGGTTGAAGTAGGCGACGAAGCGGCCGGGGGCGGTCGCTTCGGCAAGGTCGCGCCAGCGTTCGAAGGCGGACGGCTGCCCGGCGGCGGCGGTGACCGTGCCACCGCTCAGGTTCACCGCCACACCAATGCCGGACCGGTCGAGAATGCCCACGGCCCGGCGCATCTGGGGCTCGGCGGCGGCAATGTGCTGGTGCAGGTCCACGATCCGGCGTGCCTCGCGCCATCCGTCCCCCGGCCATGGCGGGGGCATCGGATCGGCGCCATGCAGGATCACGGTGCCCCACATCGCAAGAATCACCCTCCAAGAACCGATTCGTTGACGCGTGGCCATGGGGCATTCAGCGCAAGGCGTCCACTCCTGGCGAGCCGGATCCGCGCAGACCTGCAACAAGTCTCTCCGGCGCGTTTTGGAGAAGCGATCCCGCGGAGCGCCGGAAGCCTTGCGCCTGCGAGGGCCCGATCCGGCACGCGAAAATCCCCTCTGAATAGCTCCCAGGTCGCCTCGTCACAGCTCCGGCATTTGACTCCATGAACACCCGCAGTCCCCACACCCGCCGCGCCTTTCTCAAAACCTCCATCGCCTCGATGGGCACGGTGAGTCTCGTTCCAAGACACATCCTCGGCGGCCAGGGATTCACGCCGCCCAGCGAGATGCTGACCCGGGCCGTGATCGGGACCGGGGGCATGGGCATGGGCCACGTGACCTCGATCAACACCGCCTGCAAGTTGCTCGCGGTCTGTGACGTGGACGCCAACCATCTGGCCGCGGCCGTGAAGGCGGGAGGCTCCGATTGCAAGGGCTACCGCGACTACCGCGAGGTGCTCGCGCGGAAGGACATTGATATCGTCCACATCCCCACCCCGCCCCACTGGCACGCCCTGATGGCGGTCGAGGCCGCCCGCGCCGGCAAGGACATCTGGTGCGAGAAGCCCATGACCCGCACGGTCGCCGAAGGCGAAGCCGTGGTCGCCGCCGTCCAGCAGCATCGGCGGATGTTCCGGCTGAACACATGGTTCCGCTTTCAGGACGGACTCTATGGCATGGGCGTGCCCGCCAAACCGATCAAGAAGGCGGTGCAGGCGGGCCTGCTTGGCTGGCCGCTGAAGGCCACGCTCAGCGCTTCCACGGGATTCGACTGGAAGTTTGGCTGGGTCGGCCGCACCGACCTCACCCCGCAGCCCGTCCCGCCACAGCTCGACTACGACTTTTGGCTCGGACCCGCCCCGTTCAAGCCCTACCACCCGCACCGCGTCCACGGCACCTTCCGGGGATACTGGGACTATGACGGCGGCGGCCTCGGCGACATGGGCCAGCACTACCTCGACCCGGTCCAGTATCTGCTTGGCAAGGACGATGAAAGCCCCGTCGAGATCGAGGCGGATGCGCCGCCACAGGATGCGGATGCCGTCGGCATTTTCCGGGTGATCCGGCTGAAGTACCGCGACGGCTGCGAGATCATTCTGGACGGTGAGGACCGCGATAAATCGGCCGCATTCCTTCAGGGACCCAACGGCAGGATCTCCAAGGGCCTGGCGTCGGATATTCCGGATCTCGAGACAAAGCTTGCCGCACTGCCGGATCCCGAGCCCCAGGTCACGGACTTCGTCGAGTCCGTGAAGGCGCGCCGGAAGTTCGCGCTGAACGAGGTCAACGGGCACCGCTCCTGCACGCTGGTGAACCTCGCCAAGACGGCCATGCAGACCGGCCGCGTGCTGCGCTTCGATCCGACGACCCAGCGGTTCGTCGGCGACACCGAGGCCAACGGGTATTTGACGCAACCCATGCGCGCCCCCTGGACCCTTGCGGTATAGCGCCCGCGCCGGTTTTGGAGACTGACGTCGCATCCCGTCGTCATCCCTGGTTGAATACCGCAGGATCCCCGGCCACCTCGGACGGGCCTGTGGCCATGCGCTCGGCGTTCGAGGGCTGCGGAGCATCGGCGCAAGTTGCCGGTGGAACTCGCGCCCGGTGAGACCGGTCATGGCTTTATGGGTTGCGATCGGGTCACCATACGCGGATCACCAGCCGGTCCCCCTGACCCATTAACACTCACAATTATGGCCGATATCGCTTCCAGTCCTGAAGTTCGGGACCGTCCGCTCCGCCCCTCCTGGTCGGAGGTGTGTGCCGAGCCGTTCCGACTGTTGTTTCCGGCGGCCGCGGTGGCGGGCACAATCGGAGTCCTCATGTGGCCGCTGCACTTTGCCGGGTGGCTGGACTGGTATCCCGGCGCAGGCCACCCGCGAATCATGGCGCAGGGATTCTTCGGGGGGTTCATTGCCGGCTTCCTGGCCACGGCGTTGCCCCGGGTGCTCGGCGTTGCCGCGCTGCGTCCCTGGGAAACCCTGCCACTGGTCCTGCTGCAGGCGGCCATGGTCGCCTGCTGGTTTGTGGGCTGGATCCGCGCAGGGGACGTTCTCTTCCTGGCCTTCCTCGCCGGGCTGGCGGGCCCTCTTCTCAGGCGGATGCCCGCACGACGCGACCTGCCACCGCCTGGCTTCCTCCTCGTGGCGATGGGGTTGGTCTGCGCAGTCGGCGGCGGCTTCCTGGCCCTTGGGTTGGATCCCGTGGACTCATCCCCTGTCCTGGTGCGATGGCATCACCTCCTGTCCTACCAGGGGTTCCTGCTGCTTCCAGTCGCAGGCGTCAGCCCGTTCCTTCTGCCCCGGTTCCTTCACCAGCTGCAGCGCGAAGAGTTCGCCGAATCCCGACGGCCTCCGCCCGGCTGGTGGGCCGCCGCGGGCCGCGCCGCCGCCGTCGGGCTGCTGATTCTCGTGTCCTTTGCCATGGAGGCCCAGGGCTGGCCGCGGACCGGCGCCTTGATCCGGGCGGTGACCCTCGCCGCCTGGCTGGCCCACGAGGTGCCGTGGGCCAGGGCCCGGGTACGAGGCCCCATGGCGGGCGTCTTGCGAATGTCCTTGTTCCTGGTGCCTGCCGGACTCCTCTTCAGGGTCCTCCCGCCTTCCCATCCGGTCGCCCTCCTGCATGTGACGCTGATGGGAGGCTTGGGACTTCTGACGCTGACCGTGGCGACTCGTGTGGTGCTGGGTCACAGCGGTCAAATGGCACGACTGCAGGGCCCGAACCGATGGTTCTGGAGCGTGGCCATCCTGGTTCTTCTCGCGGTGGTCACCCGTGTCAGCGCCGACCTCTGGCCCCGGATCCAGGCCAGCCACTACATTCATGCAGCCCTGCTGTGGACCGCAGCGTTGTTGTGGTGGGGATTCCGGGTGCTTCCCGGCGTGTTTCGGATGGATCCCGGACAGTAGCCCGGATAGGGATCGCACAAAGCTGCAGGTACTTCCCCCGATCCCCCCGACAACTCCACACGTCCTGCGGAAAACTATCGCAGGTGCGGCAGCCCGTCCCCACCACCATTGGGACCGAAGCGTTCGCTTACGCCATGATCGGACGCACGACCTCCCCAGCGACGTCGGTGAGCCGGAAGTGCCGCCCGTCATGGAAATAGGTGAGTCGTTCGTGATCCAACCCCATCAGGTGCAGGACGGTCGCGTGCAGGTCGTTGACACTCACCCGCCCCGCAATGGCCCTATGGCCCAGTTCATCGGTGGCGCCGTGATGCACTCCCCCCTGCACGCCGCCCCCTGCCATCCAATAGGTGAAGGCATGCGGGTTGTGGTCGCGTCCGGGCCGGCTGCCCTTCTGCGATACAGGCAGCCGCCCGAACTCCCCGCCCCAGATCACCAGGGTCTCCTCCAGCAGACCGCGCTGTTCGAGATCGGCCAGCAAGCCGGCAATCGGCTGGTCGGTCTCCAGCGCGAATCCGCGATGGTTTCCGACCAGGTCCTCATGGCCGTCCCAGCTGCGCTGGTTCTCCATGCCCCCGGAATAAATCTGAACGAAGCGGACGCCGCGTTCGACGAGTCGCCGGGCCATGAGACACTGCGCGGCGAAATGGCCACAGTGAGGCTGATCCATCCCGTAGAGCCGTCGGACCAGCGGTGGCTCCCGGTCCACGGCGAACGCCTCGGGAGCAGCCGTCTGCATGCGGAAGGCGAGCTCGAAGCTCTCGATGCGGGCCCCCAACTCGTGATCCGCCCCGGCGCTGCGGGCCCGGTGTCTTTGGTTCCAATTTGCCAGCAGGTCCAGTTGTGCCCGCTGGGCGCCGGGGTTCAGCCCCGGAGGCGGACGGAGGTTGTCCATGGGCTCGCCCTTCGGGCGCAGCCACGTTCCCTGGTACACGCTGGGCAGGAACCCGGCTCCCCAGTTGCTGGCATGGCCCTTCGGCAATCCGCGATCCAGCGGATCGCTCATCACCACGAACGCAGGGAGGTTTCGGCTCTCGCTCCCGAGCCCATAAGTGGCCCACGAACCGACACAGGGGAATCCCATGCGCGTCGAGCCCGTGTTGATCATGAACAGGGCCGGGCTGTGGTTGTTGGACTCGGTGTGGCAGCCGTGGAGGAAGGCCATCCGGTCCACGTGCCGGGCGAGGTGCGGAAACAGGTCGCTGACCCAGGTGGCGCTCTCTCCATGCTGCGCCCATGCGAACGGTGACTTCATCAGCGGTCCCACCGCCTCGGTGAAGAACCCGGTCTTTGCATCAAATCCTTCCAACGCCTGACCGTCGCGGCGCCCCAGCTCCGGCTTGTAATCCCAGGTGTCCACCTGGCTCGGGCCGCCGTTCATGAACAGCCAGATGACCGACTTCGCGCGCGCAGGAAACGCGGGAGGACGCGGGGCCATCGGGTCGCCCGGAGCCGCCATGGCAGACGGAAGCAGCAACCCCTGTTCCCGCAGCAGGGCGGCCAGTCCCAAGAGGCCCGCCCCCGCGCCGGCACGTCGTAGCAGATCCCTGCGGGTCCATGGAGCCGGCTCAGTCCACATAAATGAATTCGTTCAATCCCAGCACCACCTGCGCCAGATCCGTCCACGCTGCGACGTCCGGATCCGCCACGCCTGCGGCCGCCTGACGCGTCCGTTGCGCGTCAACGAACTCGAGGGCCTCCGCAACTTCCCCGGCGGACGGCGGACGGCTCAACGCCCGCCACCACGCCGCCGTCACCCAGTCGCCC
This sequence comes from Verrucomicrobiia bacterium, assembly GCA_019634635.1. Classification (NCBI taxonomy): domain Bacteria; kingdom Pseudomonadati; phylum Verrucomicrobiota; class Verrucomicrobiia; species Verrucomicrobiia bacterium. The sequence goes on along the minus strand of JAHCBB010000006.1, from coordinate 115,194 downwards.
GGCGACGATTCCGGATCCGCCCGGATCCGTGCAGCCAAGGCGCCCGCCCAACGCCGCACCTCCGGACTGTTCATCAGAAAAAGCGCCTGCGGAGCCACCGTCGTCGTCGGGCGCATGGCCTGGCTGACCAGCGGTTCCGGCGCATCGAATGCCTGAAGCATTGGGATCAGCTGGCTCCGCTTGATGGTGAGATAAATGCTCCGGCGCCCAATGCCCACTTTCAGGCTGCCCGGACCAAAGCGCTGAAGGTCCAGCTCGCCGCCAACCGCCAAAAGGGAATCGCGGACCACTTCGGCCTCCATCCGCCGGGGCACACGACGTGAAATGAGGAGGTTCTCGGGATCCGCTTCGAACGCCGTCGCGACCGGATGCGACGACTGGCGGTAGGCATCACTGAGGACCAACAGGCGGTGAATGGGCTTCAGCCGCCAGCCTCCGCGAACGAGTTGCCCGGCAAGCCAGTCCAGCAACGCGGGGTGGGTAGGCCGGGCTCCCTGGACGCCGAAGTCATTCGGAGTGGACACGATCCCCGTGCCGAAATGGTGTTGCCACAGCCGGTTGACGATGACCCGCGCGAGCAACGCCCCCGCACCGTCGTCCAGGTCGGTCATCCATGCCGCCAGCGTGCGACGGCGTCCGGAGAACCGCTCCCCTCCGGCCGGCTGCCATTGCCAGCGATCCCCGAGCTCCGGGCCGCGAAGAAGCACCCTGGGAAACCCCGGGGTCGCCACACCCCGCTTCTGCTCAGGACTTCCCCGGAGCAGGAAATGCGTCTCGGGCAGGAAATCACCACCCTGTGTATGCATGCGCACTGCCGGATACCCCTCGGCGCAGACGAGCACCTTGGTGAGCCGCGGTGCCGGCCTCCGCTGCGCATGGGACTCCACACGTTCGTGCAGGGTCCGCCACCCGGCATCCTGGGTTCGCCACCATGTCATCAGGGTATCCCGTCCCTCCGCGGAAAGCTCCGCCCCCTTGCGCACCGCCTCCAAAAGGCCCGTCACCGACGGCGGCCGGGCGGGAGCCTCGAACGACGACGCGTCGGACGCCGTCACCGCGAGGCGCACCCGGCCGATGTTGTGGCGCGCATTCAGCTCGAATTCCAGTCGCACCGTCAGTCGGTCGCCAGGCGCAACCTCCAGCGGCCCGCCGAGGAGAAAGATTGCCGCATGGTTCGTTCCGAAACGCGGATCCACCGCCCAGCCGGTGCGCGGATCGTCATCCAGTGCGGAGGCCACCGACAGGGAGTTCGTGTTCTGTTCGAACGTCGCCCGCGCCGAGACCAGCGGGAGCTCGCGCCGCGTGGCATCCCCCCCGGACGTCACGAACACCCGGATCCGGCTCAAGCCGATATTGCCGTTGTCGGCACGACCGGGTCCGCCGTGCGGCAAGCTGGAATCCGCCAGCGCCTCCAGGCGCACTCCCCGGATCACGGGCGAAGGAACCGCAGCGACGAAGGTGTAGGCGTCGGCGTCCCCGTTGCTTCCGGCGGCCAGCAGGGAACCATCCTCCAGGCGTTGAAAGGTCGCGCCGGCGTCGGAGCGAGACACCTCCGGATCCAGCAGGTCCCAGACCGGGCCATCCGGCACCGGTGCCCCGGCATTCAGCCAGGCTTCGAAGCGCCGGGGCAGTTCTGCGGCTTCATAGCGGTGCAGATCGTCCACCAGCGGCGCATGCATCCGGTCGAACGCTTCGCGCACGGCGCGGTTCTCGTCCGGATGCAGATCGAGCTCGAGTTCGCTCCGCACGGTGGTCGTGAAGGTGGACAACAGACGGTAGTAGTCCCGGCTGGAGATCGGATCGTACTTGTGGTCGTGACACCGCGCGCAGCCGATGGTGAGGCCGAGAAATGCGGTTCCCGTGGTGGCCAGCATGTCATCCATCGCGTCGTAACGGGTCCGCTCCACCTCGTTGGCCGTGATCTGCGTTGGAAACACGCCGGCCCCCAGGAACCCGGTCGCCATGAGGGCCTGCACCTCCCCCGGGGCAAATTCGTCCCCGGCCAACTGCCACCGGACAAACTGGTCGTAGGGCATGTCGGCGTTGAGCGCCTGGACGACAAAATCACGGAAGTGATGGGCGCCCGGACGATCATAGTCGTGCTCAAACCCGGAACTCTCGGCGAACCGGGCGACATCCAGCCAGTGACGGGCCCACCGCTCACCGTGCTCCGGACGCGCCAGCAACCGGTCCACAAGCCGTTCCCAGGCATCGGGAAGCGCATCCGAAAGGAACGCCTGCGCATCTTCCGCTGACGGGGGCAGCCCGGTCAGGTCCATGGACACCCGGCGCAACAGGGTCCGCCGGTCCGCCTCCGGAGAAAACTCCAGACCGACCTCACGCAACCGGGCGAGGAGGAAGGCATCCACGGCCGTTGACCCCGATCGCCCCCGGACCTGAGGGACCCACGGCGGTTGGACCTCACTCAGGGGCTGAAATGCCCACCACGCGTGTCCGGACACCGCCTCCCCGGCCTCGGCAGCGACACCGGCGGGCACCGGCAGGACCGTCAGGGCGGATGCCAGAACGCCGACCAGCACTTCGGAAGCACGATGAAGCGAGTCGCTCATTCGTCCGGGGAGGCCAGCCGGGCGAGGACGCTGAAGTCCTCGAGGGTGGTCGTATCGCCGCGGATCTCGGCGCCGATGGCGACCTGCTTGAGCAGGCGGCGCATGATCTTGCCTGAGCGCGTCTTCGGAAGCGCCTCGGCGAACCGGATTTCGTCGGGCTTGGCCACCGGACCGATCTCCTTGCCGATGTGATCCCGCAGAACGTGCTTGAGTTCCGGCGAAGCCGCGCAACCGGACTTGAGGGTGACGAAGCAAACGAGGGCCTGGCCCTTGAGCTCGTCGGGGCGCCCAACCACGGCCGCTTCGGCCACCGATGGATGACTGACCAGGGCGCTCTCGATCTCCGCGGTCCCGATGCGATGTCCGGCGACATTCAGGACGTCGTCAATGCGTCCCACGATCCAGAAATAGCCGTCGTCGTCCTGACGGCATCCGTCACCTGTGAAGTAGCTGCCTTTCACCTCGCTCCAATACACCTCCTTGTACCGCTTCGGGTCCCCCCAGATGCCACGCAGCATGGAAGGCCACGGTTTACGGATCACCAGTTTGCCGCCTGACCCCTTGGGCACCGGACGCCCATGGTCGTCCACCAGTTCAGGAAGAATGCCCGGCAACGGAAGCGTGGCCGTGCCCGGCTTGAGCGGGGTGACTCCGGGGATGGGCGAGATCATGATGCTCCCGGTCTCCGTCTGCCACCAGGTATCCACGATCGGGCAGCGTCCGCCCCCGATCACCGTGTGGTACCAGATCCAGGCCTCGGGATTGATCGGTTCGCCCACCGACCCGAGGAGGCGCAGTGATCGCAGGTCATGTTTACCCGGCCACTCATCGCCCCACTTCATGAACGCACGGATGGCGGTGGGTGCCGTGTAGAGGATGGTGACACGATACTTCTCGATGATCCGCCAGAAGCGGTCCGGCTCGGGCCAGTTTGGGGCGCCCTCATACATCACCGCAGTCGCACCGTTGGCCAGCGGGCCGTACACGATGTAGCTGTGACCCGTCACCCAGCCCACATCGGCCGTGCACCAATACACGTCTTCATCCCGCAGGTCGAAGACGAGGCGGGACGTGAGCTTGGCGCCAAGGAGGTACCCCGCCGTCGAGTGCAGGATCCCCTTGGGTTTGCCGGTGGACCCGCTCGTGTAAAGGATGAACAGAGGCGCCTCGGAGTCCTGAGGCACGGCCGGGCAGTCCGCATTCACATAGTCGAGCTCCCGGTGCCACCAGACATCGCGGCCCTCCGCCATGTGCACCTCGTTGCTACAACGGCGCACGACGACCACCTTTTCCACCGACCGCGCCTGGAGCGAGCCGTCGGGCCCCTTGAGCAGGAGCGCCTCGTCCACATTGCGCTTCAGCGGCACCACCGCGCCGCGCCGGTAGCCACCGTCGGCGGTGATGACCAGTCGGGCGCCGGAATCCTGGACGCGATCCGCGACCGACTGCGCGCTGAACCCGCCGAACACCACGCTGTGAACGGCGCCGATCCGCGTGCAGGCCAGCATGGCGATCGCCGCCTCGGGAATCATCGGCAGGTAGATCAGCACCCGATCGCCCCGCGAAATGCCGTGTCGTTTGAGCACGTTGGCAAAGCGGCACACCTCCCGGTGCAACTGGGCGTAGGTCAGCACCCGCTCCTCGCCCGGACGTCCATCGGTGGCCGGCTCACCCTCCCAGATCAGGGCCGCCTTGTTGGCGGTGGCGGTGCCGAGCCAGCGGTCGAGGCAGTTGGCCGAGACGTTCAGGCGTCCCCCCACAAACCAATGCGCGAACGGCTCCTTCCACTTCATCACCTTGCGGAACGGTTTCTGCCATACCAGTTCCTCGCGCGCCTGACGGGCCCAGAACTGGTCCGGACGCGTCACCGACTGCTTCCAGAAACGCCGGTAAGCCGCCAGGGATCGAAACGGCGCGCGACGGGCAAAGGTCTCCGGGGGCGGGAACACCCGGTGTTCCTGAAGCAGGGAGGCAATGTTTCCGGAGACGGACTTCTTCGCAGACTTTGAGCTCATGAGGCAGGAGGCAGGCCGGGAGCTTGCGGACACCGGGCTGGGGCCGTCAATGCGGGGTGGGTCCAGCCCGTTCAGAATCCGGACCCCGGGAAACAAAAAAGGGCGAAGGTGAATCCACCGTCGCCCCGGGGACCGGCCACCGCCGATCAACCCGCCGCCAGCCGCTCGCGAAACTCCAGGCGGTCCCGGAGCTTGCGCAACGCGGCGGCCTCCAACTGACGGATCCGCTCCCGGGTCAATCCGAAGTCCACCCCGATCTGCTCCAACGTCTTGGGGTCCCCTCCGTCGAGAGCGAACCGCTGGCGCAGGATCCGCTGTTCGCGCCCGTTCAACGTGGCGACCAGTTCCCGAATCAATTCGGCATTGGTCTCCTCGCTGACCCCGGTCCACGGCATCAGGGCGTTCTCATCGGGAATCAAGTCCGCCACCCGGCCGGCGTCGGGGTCACTCCCCAGCGGTGCCTCCAGGGACGTCGTGCCCACCGTGGCGCTCTCGCGCCAGTGCAGGATGTCGTCCTCGGACACGTTCAGCACCACGGCCAGCTCGGCATCGCGCGCGGGACGCCCGTGGCGTGCCTCAAAGGCGGTCTCCGCCCGGCGCAGCTGGGCAATCTGCTGGACCAGATGGATCGGCAGCCGGATGGCCTTAACCTGGTTGGACAGCGCCCGCTTGATGGACTGCTTGATCCACCACGCGGCGTAGGTGGAGAGCTTGGCCCCCTTCGTGGGGTCAAAGCGCTCAACCGCACGCATCAGCCCGATGTTGCCCTCGTTGATGAGGTCCAGAAGCGGCAACCCGTAGTCCTCGTATTCCCGGGCAATCTTCACCACAAGGCGCAAATTGGCCTTGATCATGTGCTCGCGAGCCTCGGCATCCCCGGCCTGGACCCTCCGCGCCAGGCGCACCTCATCGTCAGCGGTCAGGAGCGGCGTTTCGACGGCCTGCCGCAGATACAGCCGAAGGGATGAATTCTCGTCCCAAACGGCCCGCGGCCGCTCGGAGGCGGTCTCCACCCGGGCACGGGGAACCGCCACGGGTACCTGGGCGGCGGATGAGACCTCCACCGGACGCCGCCGCTGTACGCCCAAGGCCTTCAGACGCGGCGGCCGGGGCACCTTGGGCGCCATCCGGACTGCGGGAGCGACTTCACGGCGCCCCGACCTCGGGACCGCCGGCTGGGCGGGCACCGGGGGGCGACGACGACGATGGAGCGTCGCCCGTGCGGGGGACGATCGGGACTCAAGGCGAGGGGTGACCTTCATTTGTGCTCCTTTCAACAACCATCGGAGAGGGTTTCAAGTCGCAACGTTCAATTCGAACTGCGAACGCGTCGCGATTCGACTGCCCGCTCTGACAATTATTCGGGAGCAAACTCGACGCCAGATGCCGGAATTTCATGAACTTTCCGTGGGGCAGCCACAATCCGACCTGCGGGCAGACCGTCACCCGCCATCGCCCGGGCACTCCGCGTCATCCATCGCCGGTTCTCCCCAAGGCCGGCACAAACTGGCACAAGAAATGACCTGGGGCCGACCTAGGCGTTCCCGTCCCCGGCGTCGGCGTCGGCAATCGGGTGGAGACCCCAACTGGAGGTGCTACCCCCCGGCGACCAGGCTGGCGCGCGGGCCGGAAGCGGTGTCGAGGCGGGCCTCGATCCGTTGCACCAGGGATTCGACGGTCAGACCGTATTTCGTGCGCAGATGGTCCACCGAACTGGCGTGCTCGATGAACTCGTCGGGCCAGGCCAGGCGGACGACCGGTGTGGAGACTCCGGCCTCGGCGAAGCACTCCAGAACCGCGCTGCCGTACCCACCCATCGCCACATGGTCCTCCAATGTCGCGACAACCTCGGCAGCCTGCCCATAGAACTCGTGGACCGCGGCGTCCAGCGGCTTGTAGAAACGCGGATTGATCACGGCCACATCCACGCCGCGGGTCGCGAGGTGGTCGGCCGCCTCCCGGGCAAGGCGCAGCATGGGTCCCAAACCGAACAGCGCCACCTTGCGTGATCCGGGAAGGTTGGCGAAGTGCCGGACCACCTCCGCCTTGCCAATCTCGAGGACCGTGGGCTGCTCCTTGACCGGAACGCCTTCGGCGTTGCCCCGGGGATACCGGATGGCCACCGGATGCGGCTGGAAGGTGGCGGTGAACATCATGTCCTGAAGTTCGTCCTCGTTGGACGGCGCCATGCCGATCATGCGGGGCAGACACCGCAGGTACGCAATGTCGAAGAGCCCGTGATGGGTGGGACCGTCATTGGCGCTGAGGCTTGAGCGATCCATGCAGAAGATCACGGGGAGATCCTGCAGGCACACATCGTGATGAATGCAGTCATAGGCGCGCTGCAGGAAGGTGCTGTAGATCGCCACGACAGGCCGGAATCCCATGGTGGCCATGCCGGCGGCGAAAATGACGGCGTGCTCCTCGGCGATACCCACGTCGTAGTACTGCCCGGGCAGTGCCTGCTCCAGGAGCTTGAGGCTGGTCCCGCTGGGCATGGCGGCGGTGATGCCAACGACGTTCTTGTTCTGGCTGCAGATTTTCACCATCGCCCTTCCGAACACCTCCTGCCACATGGGGGCGGCGCCAGGCTTCGGCGCCGGCGTCTGACCGGTCACCACATCGTACGGTCCCAGCCCGTGGAATTTCTCCGGGGACTTCAGGGCCGCCTCGAAACCCCGGCCCTTCTGGGTAAGCACATGGATCACCACGGGCTCCTGGCAGGTTTTTGCGAACTCCAGCGTGCTGATGAGCAGCGGCAGGTCGTGTCCGTCAATCGGCCCCAGGTAGCGAAGGCCGAACTCCTCAAACAGGAGCGACGAACCGTGCCCGCCGCGGCCGTCGGAACCCAGCGCCGGGCCGGTGTGCTCCAGGGCCAGGGAGTTCACGACACCCTTCAACGCCTCCTCGGCCTTCTGGCCCAGCATCGAGACCGTCTGCCCTTGGGGCAGCTTGCGCAGCCAGTGACCGAACTCCTCCCGCAGCCGGTTGTAGCGGGGATTCGTCGTCAGCTTCCCGAGGTAGGTCGAAATGGCGCCGACATTCTTCGCAATGGACCATTCATTGTCATTGAGGATGCCGATGAACCGGCGGGTCGTGCCGGCAATGTTGTTCAACGCCTCGAACGAAATGCCGTTGGTCAGCGCCGCATCCCCAAAGATGCACACCACATGCTCCATTCCACCCCGCTGGTCCCGGGCGGCACACATCCCAAGGGCGGCCGAGAGGGCTGTTCCCGCATGGCCGGCACCGTAGCAGTCGTGCTCGCTTTCCGTCCGGAGCGCGAACCCGTTCAACCCGTCGGTCGTCCGCATGGTGTGGAACCGATCCTTCCGGCCCGTCAGCAGCTTGTGGACGTACACCTGGTGGCTGACATCCCAGACAAACTTGTCCCGGGGGGTTTCGAAGCACCGGTGCAGGGCGATGGTCAGCTCGACCACCCCGAGGTTGGGCCCGAGGTGACCTCCATTCCTTGCGAGCTTGGTGATGAGTTCCTGCCGAACCTCCGACGCCAGCTCGGCGAGCTGCTCCGGGGTGAGTTTCCGAACGTGCGAAGGGTGATCCACCATGTCGAGATAGCGACTCATGCGTCAATTAAGGCTCCCAATGGCGGGAGCATGGGGAACGGCGGCCCGGCGGCAAGCCCAACCGATGGCCCTCACGTGTCGCTGTCCCCTCCGGAAACCGCCACAGGACGGGCCACCCACTCGCCGGACAAGGTCTTCTCCAGCTGCTGAACGCGCACCTCGGCGGCGTCCAGCTGCGTCTGGCAGGTCCGCACCAGCCGCGCCCCCTCTTCAAACCGCGAAAGCAGCTGCTCCAGGGTCAGATCCCCCGATTCCATTGCTTCCACGATGGCCTCCAGTTTCTGGAGCGCCTCCTCGAACGGAACGGGAGCCCCGGAAGGCTCCGGAGTGGATTTTGCGGTCTTTGACACGGGCCGGAACGTTAGGGCATCCGCGTCCGGATTGCCCAGCCCGGATTCAAACGCCGCCCACCGCCGCCCACGCGATCCGACCCCGGCTCTTTGCGCTTGCCTTGGGATCGTGAAACAAATAAACCATTCAGAAGAATTTGAACGGCCTGAATCGTTCATCCGCCCGTAAGGGTCACCGCATCCCTGCGAAGTGACCGGCACGCAGTGTGCCCGGCGGTTTCACCCAAACTCCCGTGTCTGACCCCCTAGGACGCACGCGTCTCGAGTTCATCGAGGTGGCGGGACGGGTGTGCCAGATTGCCGGACTCCCACGCTCGGTGGGGCAGATGTACGGCCTGCTGTACCTGTCGCCAAAACCGCTGGCGCTCGACGACATCGCCGAACTCCTGTCCATCAGCAAGGCCAGTGTCAGCACCGGCACACGCCACCTGGCGTCCTGGCAGGCGATCCGGCAGGTGTGGATCCCCGGCGACCGCCGCGATCATTTTGAAGTCGTCGGGGATCTGCGCGAGATGCTGCGCACGGTGTACACCGGCTTCGTGACGCCGAAATACGCCAAGTCGGAGCGCAAGCTCGAGGGCCTGCTGGAGACCCTCGACGCCGAGTTGCGCGACGGCGGCCTCAGCCGCGACGAGCACGCGTTCTGCAAGGAACGTCTCGCCCACATGACCCGGCTTCAGCACCGCATCGGCAAACTCCTGCCGCTGGTCGAAAAGCTGCTGTAGAACGTCCGGCCCCCCTCTCCATTGTGACGCGAAAGGCACTCATCACCGGCATCAGCGGACAGGACGGCTCGTACCTGGCCGAACTGCTCCTGGAAAAGGGCTACGAGGTGCATGGCATCGTGCGCCGCCAGAGCAGCACGTACCGGCCCCGTCTGGACGCCGTGCGCGCCCGCACGGATTTGCCGCAGGACCGGCTGCACCTGCATTACGGCGATTTGACGGATGGAAGCGGCCTGGTCCGCCTCGTGCACCGGATCGCACCGGAGGAAGTGTACAACCTGGCCGCCCAGAGCCACGTGCGGGTGAGCTTCGACACCGCGGAATACACCACTGACGTCACCGCCACCGGATGCCTCCGCCTGCTGGAGGCCATCCGGGACGCCGGCATTCGCCCGCGCTTCTATCAGGCTTCTTCATCGGAGATGTATGGAAAGGTCCGTGAGGTGCCGCAGACGGAGCGCACCCCGTTTCATCCGCGCAGCCCGTACGCCTGCGCGAAGGTGTTCGCCTACTGGGCGACGGTGAACTACAGGGAGTCGTACGGGCTGCACGCGAGCAACGGCATCCTGTTCAACCACGAGTCGCCACGACGCGGCGAAACCTTCGTCACCCGGAAAATCACCCTGGCCGCCGCACGGATCCGGGGCGGACTTCAGCAGCGGCTGTCGTTGGGGAATCTTGAGGCCCGCCGCGACTGGGGGTATGCCCGGGAATACGTGGAGGCCATGTGGCGCATGCTCCAGCAGCCGTCCGGGGACGACTATGTCATCGCCACGCAGGAGACCCACAGCATTGAGGAATGCCTTGAAGTGGCTTTCGGGGCCGTGGGATTGCAGTGGCGGGACCATGTGGATGTGGACCCGCGCTTCCTCCGCCCTGCAGAGGTGGACCTGCTGATTGGTGATCCAACCAAGGCGCGGCAGGTGCTGGGCTGGGAGCCAAAGGTCCGCTTCCGGGAACTGATTGAACTCATGGTCGAGGCCGACCTCCGGCTGCTCCGGGACCAGCAGGCGGGCCGCCCGATCCTGTCCTATTGAAGCGCGGGAACCCCAAGCAAATGCCCCGCGCGCTCATCACCGGCATCACCGGCCAGGACGGCTCCTACCTCTCGGAACTGCTGCTGGAAAAGGGATATGAGGTTCATGGGCTGGTGCGGGATCCCGGGCGGATGGCGGGGTCGCGCATCGCCGCCTGGATGGACCGGCTGGTCCTCCACGGGGCCGACCTGACGGACGGCCCCCGGCTTGGGGATCTGATTCCCGCAGTGGCGCCGGACGAGATCTACCACCTGGCCGCCCGGACCCATGTCCCGGAGAGCTGGGAGGACCCGGTGGACACCCTGTCGGTCAACGTGGTGGGCACGGCGCGGTTGCTGGAGGCGTGCCGGCGGTGCGCCACCCCGCCCCGGTTGTTTCATGCCAGCACCTGCCAGGTGTTCGGGGAATCCGAGGACGCGCCGCAGGACGAGCAGACCCCGTTTCGTCCGGTCAACCCCTACGGCGCATCCAAGGCCTGCGCGACCGACCTCGTGCGAATGACGCGGGACGCCGCCGGGCTCTTCCTGGTGAATGGCATCTGCTACAACCATGAGTCCCCGCGCCGCGAAACCCGGTTTGTGATTTCGAAGATTTGCACCGCGGCGGCGCGGATCCGTCGCGGCATCCAGCAGGAGCTGCCGCTCGGCAATCTGACGGCCCGGCGGGACTGGGGCGACGCGCGGGAATTCGTGCGGGGCTTCTGGGCGTCGCTGCAGGCGGAACAGCCTGCGGACTACGTGTTCGCCACCGGACAGGAACACTCGGTGGAGGACATCCTCAAGGCCGCGTTCGGTGCCGTGGGGCTGCGCTGGCAAGACCATGTGGTGGTGAATCCAGCCTTGCTGCGCGCCACCGATCCCGGACGCCTCGTGGGCAACCCGAAGCGCGCCCGCGAGGTCCTGGGCTGGCAGACCCGTCGCACTCTCCCGGAACTGGTTGCCGAAATGACGCAGACGGTGCTGGATGCCGGCACCTGAACCAAACCCGCCGTTCGAACCCCGTCCAACGCACCATGCGCATCCTTGTCACCGGAGCCGCCGGCTTCATCGGATACCACGCCGCCCGGGCCCTGCTGGCCCGCGGGGACGTGGTGACCGGACTCGACAACCTCAACGACTACTACGACGTGCGGCTGAAGGAGGCGCGCTTGGAACGGTTGCGCGCCCTGCCGGGGTTCACCTTCGTGCGCGCCGATCTGGCCGATCCGGCGGCGGTGTCGGGGGTCTTTCGGGACGCGACGCCCGAACGGGTGCTCCACCTGGGCGCCCAGGCCGGGGTCCGCTATTCGCTGGAGAATCCTGCCGCGTACGGCTCGGCCAATCTGACCGGCTTCCTGAACATGCTGGAGGCCTGCCGCCACCATGGCGTGCAGCACCTGGTGTACGCCTCGTCGAGCTCGGTTTACGGCGCCAACACGCGGATGCCATTCTCCATCCATCAAAATGTGGATCACCCGCTCAGCCTGTATGCGGCGACCAAAAAGGCCAACGAGTTGATGGCCCACGCCTACAGCCACCTCTACCGGCTGCCCACCACGGGACTCCGGTTCTTCACCGTCTACGGTCCGTGGGGGCGTCCCGACATGGCCCTGTTTCTGTTTACCCGGGCCATTCTGGAGGGACGTCCGATTGACGTGTTTAACGAGGGGCGGATGCGCCGGGACTTCACCTATGTGGCCGACATCGTCGAAGGGGTGGTGCGGGTGCTGGACCGTCCCCCGGGCGGTGATCCGGCCTGGGACGCCAACGCGCCGGATCCCGGAAGCAGCACTGCCCCTTACCGGGTGTACAACATCGGCAATGACTGCCCGGTGGCGCTTGGCGATCTGATCGGGTGCCTGGAGCGCGCCCTGGGACGGGGCGCCGGACGCCGACTCCTGCCGATGCAGCCCGGGGATGTCCCGGCCACATGGGCGGATGTGAGCGACCTGGTCCGCGACACGGGATTCCGCCCCTCCACGCCCCTTGAGGAGGGGGTTCGCCATTTTGTTGCTTGGTATCGGGACTTTTACGGTGTTTGATCGGCCGGTCGGGCGACATGCGATTGTTCCTGATCAACATCCTCTTCTGGGTTGCGGCTGCCGGGGCTTGGGCATGGTACCATGTGGATCCTCCGGCGCCGCCCATCCGCTACGCCTTCACCGCGCGAACACAGATTCCAGGCATGCGCTTCACACCGGAACCCGTGAGCGAAGCGGCGCAGGACGTCCTGGCCACGACCAATTTGTTCAACGGAACCTTCACCGGTGATGGCGGCCGGCGCGTGTCGGCGTTTCTGGGTGTCTGGAGCGCGGAGAACTCGAAGGAAATGAGCGTGGTCTCGCACACGCCGGACATTTGCTGGGTGGGGGCCGGATGGACCCCGGTGATGGCGCGGCATCCCGACCAGATCGAGCTCGAATTCGACGGAGTGCGGCTGCCGTTCGAATGCCGGACCTTTCGCGCTCCCGGGAGCCTGCATGAAGAGCTCACCGTCTGGTGCACGCTGGTGAACGGGCGGGTGAGCGGCGACACGGGACGCTTCGTGGCGCTGCCCGAGCCGGGAGCACGACGCGAGGAGCGACAGGCACCGCAGGCACGACGCCTGGCGGGCAACCAGTTTTTGGAGTCCCTGAAACACCGAAGCGCCGGCAACGGGGAGAAGCAGTTCGTTCGCTTTTCCATCCGCCTTGATGGCGACTGGGAGCGGTCGCTCCGGCAGCTCCAGGAGTTCGGGCAGCAGTGGCTGGCGCTGGAAGTCAAGCGACCCCCGACCGGAGCGGCCGGCGAACCGTGACCGGGGCGGCGCCTCACCGGCACCGCGGCCTGTTTCCCCATCGTTGCACATGAACACCCTTCGCGTCGGCATTGGCCCATCCAGTTTCGCCCAGGAGGACCGGCGGCCGCTGGAAATCCTGGAACGGGCGGGCGTCACCGTGGTGCCCAACCCCACCGGCAAACGACTCACCGAAGCAGAAGTGCTGGCATTTCTGGTCGAGAACCGGCTGGACGGACTCCTGGCCGGCCTGGAGCCCCTGAACCGCCGGGTGCTGGAGGCGGGACGTCCTGCGCTGAAGGCCGTCGCGCGGGTTGGCATCGGAATCACCAACGTGGATGTGGCCGCCTGCCAGGAGCTTGGGATCCGCTTCTCGTTCACACCCGACGGACCGACGGAGGCGGTCGCCGAAATGACCCTCGCCGCCCTGCTGCACCTGGTGCGCGAGCTCGGGCCGATGGACCGGGAACTTCATGCGGGACGCTGGCCCAAGAAGATCGGTCGCAGCCTGCGGGAGCTGACCGTGCTGGTCGTCGGCTACGGGCGCATTGGACGTGCCGTGGCGGCGCAACTGCACGCGATGGGATGCCGCCTGCTGGTGTGTGATCCATTCCTGCCGGACGATGCCGGCTGCGCCCACCCGCGAGTGGGGCTGGCGGATGGCCTCGCCCGGGCGGACGTGGTGACCTTGCACGCCGCGGGTGACCAGGTGGTGCTCGGGGAGACGGAACTCAACGCCGCGCGCCGGGGCCTGATCGTGCTCAACTCCGCTCGAGGCGAACTGGTGGATGAAGCCGCCCTGGTGCGTGCGCTGGAATCCGGGCAGGTCTCAAAGGCCTGGTTTGACGCCTTCTGGCAGGAGCCCTATCGCGGTGCGCTGCTGCAGTTTGAGCAGGTGCTGTTGACGCCGCACACCGGCACCTACACCCGGCGCTGCCGCCGCGAGATGGAATCCGCGGCCGCCGCCAACCTCCTGCGCGACCTTGGCCTCCCATCATGATCCACGACTCCCTCAAGCAATGGCGCCGCCTGCCCGGCTTGGCACCGCATCCGGTGTGGGCCACCGCATTCGAATGGCTGGAGCGTGAGGCGCCGCAGGCGCCCGCGGGGGATCATTCCCTGGGCGGCGAGGGGTTCCTCGCCCGCGTCATGGCCTATTCATTGAAGCGCCGGGAGGAGGCCCGGTACGAGAGCCACCGGCGAACCGTGGACATCCAGTACACGATCGAGGGCGGCGAAGGCATTGAGGTTTGCAGTCCGGAAGTTCTGACCGCCCTCGGCGATTATTCCGAGGAGAAGGACGTGGAACACTTCATGCTTCCACCGCCCGGAAATTCGTGGCTTCACAACCGGGCCGGGTGGTTCACCGTGCTGCTCCCCGGGGAGCCCCACCTGCCGCAGCTTTCGGCTCCGGGCCACCTGCAGGTCCGGAAGGTCGTCATCAAGATTCCCGTCGCGCGCCTCGGGTGATCCCGCCTGGACGCGCCTGTGGACGGTCATTCAAGCACAGTTTCCATGATTAACATCGGCATCATAGGGTTTGGAAAAATGGGTCAGACCCGGCACGAGGCCATTGTCGCCACCGGCAAGGGCACCGTCGTGGCGGCATACGATCCGGGGCCCCAGGATTTCCGGGGCATCCCGGCCGTGGCCTCCGCGGAGGAGGTCATCGCCGATCCCCGGGTGGAAGCCGTCTTCATCGCAACACCCAACTTCCGCAACCGGCCGCTGACGATTGCCGCGCTGGAAGCGGGCAAGCACGTCTTCTGCGAGAAACCGCCGGCCTTCACCGGCGACGAGGTGCTGGAGATCCAGCGCGTCGAGGCGGCGAGCGGACGGAAGCTGATGTACGGATTCAACCACCGGCACCACCGCTCCATCCGCGCGGTGAAGTCCATGGTGGAATCGGGCAACTACGGACGCCTGCTCTGGATGCGCGGCCGCTATGGAAAAAGCGTGGACAAGAATTACTTCTCCACTTGGCGGGCGAAGAAGGAGCTGGCCGGCGGGGGCATCCTGCTGGACCAAGGCATCCACATGCTCGACCTGTTCCTGCTCCTGGCCGGGGAGTTTGACGAGGTGCAAAGCATGGTTTCGAGCCTCTACTGGAAGCTGGACGGCATTGAGGACAACGTGTTTGCCAACCTCCGCAACCGCCAGACGGGCGTCGTGGCCTCAATCCACAGCACGATGACCCAGTGGCGCCACCTCTTCTCATTTGAAGTCTTCCTGGAGCGCGGACACATGGTGCTCAACGGGCTCAAAACCCAGTCCGGCAGCTATGGTGATGAAGTCCTGACGGTCACCAAGAACCGGACCATGGCCCCCGCCGCCACCTGGGAGGACGAGGAGAAGATCGTGTATCATGTGGACCACTCGTGGCGCGACGAGACCGAGCACTTTCTCGACTGCATCCGAGAGGATCGTCCGATCGTGAACGGCAGTTCCCACGATGCGCTGAGGGTGAT
Organism: Verrucomicrobiia bacterium; assembly: GCA_019634635.1. Lineage (NCBI taxonomy): Bacteria > Pseudomonadati > Verrucomicrobiota > Verrucomicrobiia > Verrucomicrobiia bacterium. Next base: position 99,688 of record JAHCBB010000006.1, on the reverse strand, counting down.
GCAGTTGATTGACCGGATCTACCGGGAGGAACGTCATCATCGTGCCGACCTGCACCAGGACCTGATGTCCTGAGGCCTTCGACACGGCTTCCCGCTGCTGCCCGTCGGTTTCCCCCCATCTCCCGCCGCTTCATGAACGCCGTCGAACCGGTCCGCATCCGTCCGGGATTCCCCTCCCTGGCGTGGATCCGCCAGATGCTGGCGACGGCGGGTCGGCGGCGGGGCGAAATCCTCGCCATGCTGGGGACGGTGTCCACGCCCGCCGTGAACCTGGTGTACGGCCTGCTGGTGTTTCGCAACATGACCCCGGAGATGGCCGGCCTGGTGGCCACCGCGGCGATTCTGCCCTTTTATCTGACCTTTCTGAACTTCGGGGTCCTGAACGGCCAGCAACGCGAACTGCCGTTCGCCCTGGGTGCCGGCGACCGGGAACGCGCCAACCGCATCCTGCAAACCGCTTCGCAGGTCAGTCTGGCCGCGGGAACCGTCGGCGCCCTGGTCTGCGTCGGAACCGGGCTGATCTCCCTGCTCCTCAAGAAGCCCCCGTTGCTGGTGCTGGCCTTCTGCGGGGCGGGCCTCGGGGCCTTTGCCTACCAGGTCGTGACCCACACGGACATCGCCCTCCGGTCGGAGAACCGGTACCTGCGCCAGGCGTGGGCGGTGATCGGAACCAACCTGATCTCCCTGGTGACCTGTGCCCTGATTCCGATCGCGGGAACCCTGGGCGCAATCGGGCGGGGAGCGCTGTCCTCGCTGGGTTCCCTCGCGGTGCGCTGGCGGACGGGCCTCTGGACCCCCGGGGGCCGCTGGAATCTGCAGGAAGCGCGGGCGCTGTCCCGCACCGGCCTCCCCCTGATGATCTCGGGAGCACTGGCCAGCCTGCTGATGGTGGCGGACCGGACGATGGTCGCGGTACTGCTGCCCAAGCAGGAAATGGGCGAATTCCAACTGGCGGGGATGATCGTCAACAGCCTGACCTTTGTACCCACCTCGCTGTCGCTGATCCTGTTTCCGAAGATCGCCCGGGCTTATGGCGAGCACCGGTCGCGCCGCCGCCTGCGCCGGTACGTCTGGATCAGTCTGCTGTTCAACACCGCCACGCTGATCCCGGTGAGCGCCCTGTGTTTCTTCATTATCGGACCGGTGGTCGAGAGGTTCTTCCCGGCATATGCCCCGGGCATCCCGGCGGCGCGGCTCGCCTGTGTCACCTGCGTGTTCTGGGTGTACCTGGGTGTGGGCTCCGTGATCGGGGTCATCAACCGCATGACCCCATATCTGTGTGCCCTGGGGGCGGTGCTGGTGATCATCTTCGGAGCGTCGGCGTGGCTGATCCATCTGGGGCACGGCATCATGGGGGCCGCCATCGCGAGGCTGATCGGCACCGCCATCCTGTGCGTGTTTACGATCCTGTACTCGCTACACCTCACCTCCAGTGAGATCGCGGAACCTGCGGACAAGGAGGGGCATGCGGCCGGCTGAGATCAACCTGCAGGACCCCCTCCAGGGCCGGCGCTGGCTGCAACTGCTCCAACCGGACGCCGGATGCGGCTTCCGCCTGCAGCCGGGACTCGACCTGCAGGCCCGTCGGCTGGGATTTTCCTTGAATTCCAACGCCCACGGGCTGCGGGGGCCTGCCGATGGCGGCGCCCCAAACGTGGTCCTCGGAACGTCGTTTGCCATGGGAATTGCCGTTCACAACGAGGAAAACTGGTGGGCGCTGGCCCTGCCCCCGCGGGGCTGGCTGAATCTGGGGCTGGCCGTCGGGATCCGGGAATGGGGGGACCTTCTCTCGAGATTCTACCGGGGTGGCCACGAGCGGGTGTGGTTTCTGTACCATCCCAACCTCTGGGCGCACTGCCGGATGTACGAGCGCTGGAGGGAATCGGGCACCGACGTGTTTCGGGCCCTGCGCTGGCGTCGCGACCTGGCCTCCTGCATTTATCTCAAGTTGCGGCGCATTCTCCGGAGGCCTCAATTGATTCGCACCGGCCGACTGTTGCACCATCGGACCGGCGGCGGGACCATGGAAATTGACACGGAATACGTCCATCTCGATTTCGACGGGGCCGGGACCCTTTTCCAAAGGAATCTCGACCTTCTTTCCGGGATCCTGTCCCGGTTTCGGGAAGTCCACATGGTGCGACTTCAGATCAAACAGGAGCTGGTCCCGGAGGGTGCCTCCAATGAGAATCTCCGGCGCACCTGCAGCAGCTACGACCGCTGGTACGAGGCGACATGCAGCGGGCTGGCTTCGCTGCCCGGGCTCCGGGTCCACCCCGCGCCCCTGATGACGCTCGATGACTTTCACCCGAGAGACTCCCACTGGAACGCCGCAGGCAACCGACGCTTTGCCGCCTGGCTGCAGTCATGGATCCCGTGAACACAACCCCAACAAGTTCCGGTCCCGCGCCGTGGGTCGCGCCGTCGCTGATGACCCGGGGCATTCGGAAACTGCGACGACTGGCCTTGCAGCCGCTGCGCAGCGCCGGAATGGCGCTCGGCGCCAATGACGAGCGCATCCTGGCCCTGAAAAACCGCCACGCAGGACGCCGCGCCTTCGTGCTGGGCAACGGCCCCAGTCTCAAGGTGGCCGATCTCGACCGCCTAGAGCAGGAAATCACCTTCGCCTCGAACAAGGTGTACCTGGCCTTTGACCAGACAGCATGGCGGCCAACCTACTACTCCGTGTGCGACAAGCTGGTGGCCCGCAACAATGCGCAGACCATCGCCGCCACCCCGCTGAACCGGCTGATGTCCGACGCCGTGCGCGACTTCTTCGGGCCCGATCTCCCCGCCACGTGGGTCCGCGAGCTGTCCGTACCCCCCGGTGAGCCCGACACCGTCCATCCGTTCTCCGACAACCTGCTCGTCGGCCACTACGGCGGCTGCTCGATCGTCTTCAACCAGCTGCAGATGGCCTATTACATGGGCATCCGGGAGGTGATCCTCATCGGGCTGGATTTCTCCTTCCAACTCCCCAGCCAGCAGGTGGCGACCGAGGTGCCTGGCGCCGGGTATGAGGTCGCGTTGAGGTCCCAGGGCGAGGTCAACCACTTCCACCCGGACTACCGGAAGGCGGGCGAGGCGTGGGCCGTCCCCAACATGGAAGGCCAGCGCGCTGCGTTCCGGTCGGCGCTTGCACGGTTCGAGGCTGACGGACGCCGCATCGTCAACGCCTCGCGCACCACCAAACTCGATGTCTTCCCCCGGGCCGACTTCGACGCCCTCGTCCCCAATCCCCCGCAGAAAGCGGGAATTTCAACATGAAGGTATTGCTCACCGGTGGGAGCGGCTTCATTGGCCGCCACCTCATTGCCCAGCTGCACTCGGAAGGCCACGAGGTCGCCAATCTCGACATCGCCCCGCCCTCGGAACCATCGCACAGGGCCCTCTGGCGCGAGGGGTCCATCCTCGACCCCGGGTCGTTGAGCCAGTGCTTCCGCGAATTCCAGCCCCAGGGCGTCGTGCACCTCGCCGCCCTGGCGGTGATGGAGGGGCGGTCTCTGGCTGACTTCCGGGCCAACACCGACGGCACCGCCAACGTGCTCGCCGCCGTCAAAGCGGCCGGAACGGTGCAGCGCCTCGTGGTCACCTCCACCCAGCACGTCCGCAAACCCGGCAGCGGCCCGCCCAAGTCCGACGACGATTACGTCCCGTACATGCTCTACGGAGAAAGCAAGGTCATCACCGAACAACTCACCCGGGCGGCCGGCCTGCCCGGCCACTGGACCCTGATCCGGCCGACCGCAGTCTGGGGTACCCATCATCCCCTCCTGACTTCCGGACTTTGGCGGCTGATCCACCGGGGCCTCTACCGGCACCCGTCGCACGACCCGGTGATCCGCTCCTACGGCTATGTGGAGAACGTGGCATGGCAGATCGGACGAATCCTGTCCCTGCCCGCAGAAGCCACCCAGGGCCGCACGCTGTACGTCGGGGACGACAACGGGCGGCAGGTCGAATGGATCCACAGTTTCGCACGGGCCCTGACCGGACGCGAGGCGCGTACGGTGCCGCTGTGGAGCCTCCGCGTGCTGGCCCGGATCGGCGACCTGGTGCGCGCCTTTGGCCTGCCCTTCCCCATGTATGCCTCCCGCCTGTACAACCTGATCACCGACAACCCGGTGCCCATCCAGCCGACCTTCGATGTCCTCGGGCGGGGCCCCCGGACCCTGCCGCAAGGGGTCGAGACCACCGCGACCTGGCTGTTGGAGCAATACGGCGACCTGGAGCGGGCCCGATCCCTGCGGGCGGCAACGTCCGCCAAGATTTGAATCGCCTGCCACCGTCGCCTGCCTATAGTGAACCGCCTACGGACGCGATGACGCCCCCTCTGCCCGGCAGGTTCCGCGAATGCCGCCAGTCGTGCCCCGCCTTGCATTGCATTGCCGGCGGGGCGCCATCCCAGCAAAGCGCCGCAGGAGTCCTGCGGAAACCGGGTTCGGACCCCGTTGAGTTCCGCACACTCCGCCATGCCTCAAGTGCCCTTGACGTCTCCACCCCCTGAACCTTCAAGCGGGAAATCCCGCCAGATCCTCGGCGTGCGGTTTTTCACCGGCACCGCTGAAGAGGCCGTTTCGCTGGGCGTCGCAGGCGGCCTGGTGGTGGTTCCAGCCGCCCCGGCGCTCATCGAACTGGGAAAGGATCCCGAGTATCGCGACGCGTTGCTGCACGCCGATCTGGCGATCACCGACAGCGGCCTGATGGTGCTCCTGTGGCAGGTGTTCCGGGGGGAACGGCTCATCCGGGTTTCGGGGCTGGAATACCTCAAGCGGCTCCTGGAGCGTCCGGAATTTCGGTCGCCGGGCCGCCTGGCCTGGGTCATGCCCACCGCGGCGTCGAGGGACCGCAACCTGGAGTGGCTGCGGCGCGAGGGATTCATGTGCTCGGCCGACGACTGCTACCTCGCCCCCATGTATCCCCGCGGACCGATCGCTGACCCTGCTCTCCTGGAATGGGTCGAATCACGCCGGCCGCAGCAGCTCGTCGTCGGACTTGGGGGCGGCACCCAGGAGCGCCTCGGGCATTATCTGCGGTCCCATCTCAGTTACCGGCCCGGCATCCATTGCATCGGGGCCGCAATCGGCTTTCTAACCGGGGATCAGGCGCGAATTCCCGACTGGGCGGACCGGTTCTTCCTCGGATGGCTGTTTCGATGCCTTGAAGCGCCCGCCCGTTTCCTGCCGCGCTATTGGCGCGCCCGCAAGCTGGTGGCGATGATGTGGCGCTACGGCGAGAACCTGCCGCCGCTGGCCACCCCATGACGGAACCGGACGGCCCGGACCGCGTTCACCGGGTGTCCATTTTCCCTGCCTGCTTTCCTGACCAAAACCTGTTGAGCACATGAAAAATGATCTGATTGTAGTTTGCGGCGGCGGCGGCTTCATCGGCGGCCACCTCGTGGCCGACCTGAGGCGCCAGGGCTTCACCCGAATCCGCTGCGTGGATGCCAAGCCCCAGACCGTTTGGTACCAGCGCTTTCCCGACGTCGAAAATCTCGTCCTGGACCTTGAACGGAAGGAGGCCTGCTACGCAGCGGTACAGGGCGCCCACACGGTGTACAATCTTGCGGCCGACATGGGCGGGATGGGCTTCATCGAGCTCAACAAGGGCCTTTGCATGCTTTCCGTGCTCATCAACACCCACCTGTTGATGGCCGCACGCGATTTCGGCATCCAGCGCTACTTCTTCGCCTCCAGCGCCTGCGTGTACAATGCCGACAAGCAGCGCGATCCCAACGTGACGGCACTGAAGGAGGCGGATGCCTACCCGGCCCTGCCCGAGGACGGCTACGGCTGGGAGAAGCTGTTCAGCGAACGCATGTGCCGGCATTTCCGGGAGGACTTCGGAGTGGTCACGCGGATCGGGCGCTACCACAATGTGTACGGTCCGTTCGGCACCTACGACGGGGGCCGCGAGAAGGCCCCGGCGGCCACGTGCCGGAAAGTCATCACCGCCAAACTCACCGGAAATCACGAGATCGAGATCTGGGGTGACGGCCATCAGACCCGATCGTTCATGTACATTGACGACTGCCTGAAGGGCACCCAGATGCTCACCGCAAGCGACTTCGTCGAGCCGATCAACATCGGGTCCAGCGAACTGGTCTCCATCAATCAACTCGTGGACATCGTCGAGGAGATCGCGGGCCTGAAGCTCAAGCGGACCTACAACCTGAAGGCGCCCAAGGGCGTCAACGGCCGCAATTCCGACAATACGCTCATCCAAAAGGTGTTCGCATGGGAACCCGGCACCCGGTTGCGGGACGGCATGGAAAAGACCTACCGCTGGATCCATGACCAGATGACTGCGGCGAAGTGACCGGCATCTTCATGAGCCCGCGACGGCGGGATCCCGGCATCGGCCGGGGTCCCGCCGTTTGCGTTTGTCGGACGCCCTGCCGGACCCCCTTTGGAGGTCAGAAGGCCGATTTGGGGGGCACGATGACCTGGAAGGCGGTCCGGAGGATCAGCAGAAAATCGAGCGCGATGGACCAGTTCTCGATGTATTCGATGTCGGCGAGCACCCGAAGCCGCAGCGCCTCATCCGTCCGCGCCTCGCCCCGGTAACCGCGAACCTGCGCCAGGCCGGTGATTCCGGGCTTCACGAAGGTGCGCACGTGATAATTGGCCATGATCCGGGACCATTGATCATTGTGGGCGGCCAGGTGCGGACGCGGCCCGACCACGCTCATGCTCCCCTTGAGCACATTAAAAAACTGCGGAAGCTCATCAATGCTGAGCTTCCGGAACCACCGACCGGCAGGATACACGCGTTCATCGCCCTTGGAGGTCTGCCGTTTGACGTCAAGGTCGTGCACATGCATGGACCGGTATTTATAAATGGCGAAGGGCTGGTTCTGCATCCCGGCGCGCATCTGCACATAAAACACCGGCCCCGGGGACTGGAGTCGCTGGAACAACCACACGATCGCCGTGGTCACCGGAAGAATGAACAACACGACCGGGAGCGACACCGCGATGTCGAGGGAACGCTTCAACAACCGGTTGAACGGGCTCTCCAATGGTTCCTCCCGGAGCGTCAGAAACCGGATCCCATCCTCGTCCACCATCGTCACCGCCTGACCGAACTTCTCCTCAAAATCGGTCAGGACCAGCAACCGGATCCCCCGCCGCTCGCACAGTGAAGTGATGAACTGCAGGACGTTCCGGAACATCGGAAAGCCGCTGACCAGCAACTGGGTGGCCTTGGTCTCCGTCAACACCCGCTCCACGTCCTCGGTGCCGCCCAGCACCGGGAGATTGGACAGCGCGCCGCGGGTCGGACTGTCGGACAGGATGCCCAGCACATGGAGCCCGATCCGCTCCTGGCGTCCGAGCCATGGGCCCAGATTCTCCAGATGCCCCCCAATGCTGTAGAGGATGGTGCGTTCGACCCGGTCGCCGGCAAACAGGCGCCGCGCCAGCCAGGAAGGCAGCTTGGAATTGCTGGCGACCAACAACAGGTACACCAGGGGCAGAAAGGTGAAGAGGAACATCCGGGAGATGTTCTTGTCCTTGGTGATGACGAGGACAAACAGCAGCAGCGTGGAAATCCAGAGCGTCTGCACGAACGAATCCCGGAGGCGGTCCAGGACCCTCAACCGGAGGAGCGCCCGTCGCTCCGACTGGGTGGTCAATCCCTTGAGGAGCAACCCGGTCACCGAGAGCAGCGAATAGATCGCGTACCGCCGGTAATCCACCGCACCGGGCGGATACATGAGTGCGAACACCCCCAGCCAGCCCCAAAACAGCAGCATCACCAGAACCGCCTGAACGATGCAGTGGAGGACGTAGAGACCGCGGGATCTTTCAGATATCATTGGCCGTCAACTGACTGGAAGAGCGGTGGACGCAACCCTCAGCGTCCCCAAACATGGAAAGGTCTGTTCGACGACTCGGACCGGAAATAGTCATGACACGGCATGGATCGCGTTGAACCCGCAAAGCCCGCAGGAACGGGAGAAGAAACTCTCCCCGGCTCTGGGTCGCGCCGCCCTCCCGGGACTCCGGGCGGCGCGAGTACACCGAAGCCACGTCGCCAAGTCGAGCCGGATTGCCGCGGTGCTCCTTCTTTTTCTTTGCGTGTTCCCGGCGGACGGCGTTCCCATACGTCCATGAACCCCCCTCCGGAGGCGGCGAGCTACCGGGTCTGGGCGCTGGACGACTCAGTGTACGGTCCCGTGGGTGTGGAGGTGCTGAAGGAATGGGTGCGCGACGAGCGGATCCTCCCCGAATCCTGGGTGTTTTGCGAGGGGACCCGGCGGTGGCTTCAAGCGGGGCAGATGCCCGCGCTCCGCCGTCTCTTCGGATTGGAGGACCCCGCGGTCGACGACTCCGGTCCCCATCCGATGCTCAAGCCGTCCATCCTCCGCCGCATCCGCGCCTTTGGCGAACTGTCCGACGACGACCTCGCCGCGCTGATTCCGCTGGGCAGCGTCCTCCAACTGCCCGCCTTCCACACGATCATGCGCGCCAACACGCCCTCGGACGACATCTACTTCGTGATTGATGGGCAGGTGCGCCAGCGGATCATCGTGCGTCAACGCGAGATCCTCATCGCGGTGAAGGAGGCGGGCGCGGCGTTCGGTTACATCGCGCTGTTCGACGGAGGTCCGCACGTCACCGACGCCGTCAGTGATTCGCCCGTGACGCTGTTCCGCATCCCGACGTCGCGGCTGCGCGAGCTCTGCCGCGTCCGCCCCGAGATCGGTGTGTCCATTCTCTCCTCGCTGGGCCGGTCGCTCGCCCAGCGGATCCGCTCCGACGATCGTCACCTCTATGAGCTGGTGGCCCTGAGCCAGGGAGGCCACTGACCGTCAAAGTTCCGGCGCCGGCAGGTGACGCAGCAGCTCCCGGTTTTGCTCGTGGGTGAGCAGGCGCAACGCCTCGTCGCGGCCAACCCAGCGGACTTCCGCCACCTCGTCCGTATCCCCAGGCGTCCCCGCCTCGAGCGCGGTCATTTCCCAAAGGCAGACCACCTTGTTCCGACCCGCAACCGGGTACTGCATCACGCCGGCAAACCGGCCCAGGCGCGCCCGCACTCCGGTCTCCTCCAGCACCTCGCGCAGGGCCGCCTCGGGAAAGGTCTCGCCAGGGTCCAGCTTGCCTTTGGGCAGGGACCATTCATCGGTCCCATGACGGCAGCGCCGGATCAGCAGCAATTCGGGCCCGCGTTCACCCGCACGCCACACCAGTCCGCCCGCGGCACGCAGCGGGAATTGCGATTCCTGAAGTTGAGGCTCTGACATTGCGGCACCGTCCGGGACCATCCAAGCCGGCCCCGGGCCGCGCCGGCAATGCCCAAAAACATCCTCCGGCTATCAAGGGGGCATCGAGCGGAGGAATGCATCGGCACGGGCGATGGACTCGCGCACCTGTTCCGACCAACGGTCGGCATCGCCCGACAAGGCGGTGAGGCCGGATTGAACCCCGGCGGCCACTGCGGGCGTCCAGGGCCGCGACAGGTGCGGCAAGGGATCCGCCAGCTGGCTCAGAACCGGATCGGCCGCCGATTCGACCATGCGGACGGTGGAGGTGAACTGGTGGAAGCGCGTTCGCGTCTCGTTCAGCTGCCGGCGACTGCCGGACGCCTCCAAGGGGTCTGCGCGGCCGCGAATTTCGAGCTCCCAGGCCGCGAAGAGTTCGGACGCAATCCGTTCCAGGTCCCGGAATCGCGACCGCACAACCGCCGTGGCCCTTCCGAGGGCATCCTGAATCTCCAACAGCGACTCGTATTTCCGGACGAGTTCGCCGAAATCCCCCTCCGAGGCCCCCTGCAACCGGCGTCGCAATTCGCCAATCTGCACGTCGAGCGCAACCTCGCTCTCACGCACCGCTTCCACGGCGAGGCGGAGCCGCTGACGCCCCTCGCCACGAAAGGCCTCTGGAACCCTTTCGCCGGATGACTGGCAACCCGTGGCGACGAGCAGCACTCCCAAAAACGCAGCCAACCGTCCAAATGTCCGGACCACGCGTTCACGATATCCAGCGTCTTCGGCCCGGCAACCGGGATCCGTCGCGCGCCGGCGGACGCCGGCGTCGGGACCTTGTGGAACCCGGCCCTGCGGGCAGCGAACGGGAGCGGACGGCCATTGCATCGCCCGCGTTTTTTCAAGACGCTGCCTCCACAATTCATCCCCCTCCATGTCTGCGAACGGCTACCGATCCATTCTCCACCCCACGGATTTTTCACGGGGCAGCGACGCCGCCTTTGCCCATGCGGTCCGCATCGCCGTGGCCTTCCAGTCGGTTCTCCATCTCCTGCACGTGGGCACGCTGGACGAGCCGACCGACTGGGCGGATTTCCCGGGTGTTCGTGAGACGCTCACCCGCTGGGGGCTGCTGCCGCCCGGCGCACACCACCGGGATCTCTCCCTGCTCGGACTTCATGTCCGCAAGGCACAAAAGCTCTCGGACGACCCCGCCGAGGCGATCAGTCGTTTCGTCATGGTCCATGAGGTGGATCTCATGGTGGTGTCCACCCACCAGCGCCAGGGGCTGAGCCGGCTGCTGCACCCGGGCCTGGCGGAGGCGATTGCGCGCACCTCGGGAACTCGCACGCTCTTTGTGCCGCGGCGGGTGCCGGGATTCGTCCACGCTGAAAGCGGCGCAATTTCGCTGAGGCACATCCTGATCCCGGCCGACCGGGATCCGCGGCCACAACGAGCGATCGAGGCCGCGGCCGATCTGGTCCGGACCCTGGGCGTGGGTCCCGGCACGATCACGGTGCTGCACGTCGGCTCCGAGGAGGACCTGACCCGCATCCCCAGGCCGGAAATCCCCGGCTGGGCGGTCGAGTTTGTCACGGTGACCGGGGATGTGGTGGACACGATCCTGGAGGTCAGTGACGAACGGGAGGCGGACTTGATCGTGATGGGCACCCGTGGGCGACACGGGTTCCTCGATGCAATCCGCGGCACGACCACGGAGCGCGTGCTGCGCGGGGCAAAATGCCCGTTGCTGACGGTTCCGTCGGCATGAGGCTCCGGAGTCAGGCCTTCGGGGATGGCACCAGATGCACGGGCACCGGGCTGTTCCTCATGACCGTCTGCGCGACGGACCCCAGCAGGACGCTCATCGCGGCGCTCCGCCCGTGGCTGCTGAGGCAGATGGCATGTGCCCCAAACCGAAGGGCCTCGGCGAGGAGGGCCTCGGCAACCTGATCGGCCTCCAGGATGACGGGCTGAACCAGAATCGCCTTGGATGCGGCCTCGCATGGCACCAGGCGCATCAGGAGGGACTTGAGGTGGCGAATCCGGGACTCGTGCTCACCCGGGGACAGTGGGGCTGACCGCCGGCCCCCCCCCGCGGGCAGCGCATGCACGACGCGCAACGTGCCTCCCTTCGGCAGCAGGGAACAGGCGGTGGCAATGGCGCGGTTGCCGAGAGGCGACAGGTCGGTGGACACCAGTACCCGCTCCAGCACCGGGATCGGCCCCGGAGCGCCCCCGGACTCCACGGGAACCACCGCGACGCTCATCGGGCTGTCGGACAGCAGGGCGCGTGACACGGAACGATGCCAGAGGCGCCGGACGCCGTGGCGCTGGTGGGTGCCGGTCACCATCAGGTCGGCACGGTGTTCCTTCGCCAGCTCGATCAGGACCGCGGGAGGCCCCACCGGCGCCAGCACGACTTCCACATCAAAGGGAGTGTCCCCCAGAATCAATCGGGCGCGCTCCGTCAAGTCCCGCTCCAGGATCTGCCGTGTGGATTCCGCCTCGGCGACACCCGGGATTGCTTTTGGCGTCCCGTCCTCGCTGGCCTCGGCGACATACCCCAGCATCACACGAACCGCCCCCACGGCGGCCCAATCCCGCACGAAGGCCAGCGCGGTATCACTCGCAGCCGATCCATCGGTCGCGACAAAAATCCGCAGCGGACGCTTCCCATCCGCCCATTCCCGGAACGGGATGGTGCTGCGCACCACCAAGGTGGGCGCGGCAGCGGATTCGGCGATCCGGTCGGCCGTGCTCCCGAGCAACACTCGCGCCAGGGCGACCCGGCCAACCGATGACAGGACGATCATCCGGGTGCGTCCGGGCCGGACCATCCGCTCCAGGACGGAGACCGGATGCCCCGGCTCCAACCGGGTCTCGACCGGCACTGCAAACGCAGCAAGGGACGCCGCCTGCGCATCGAGTTGCCCGCGGAGTGCCTTCTCCACCGGCGCCCAGATGTCGGGCGTGAGACCGTCGTCCACCGGTGGAGCACACGCATGCACCAGGATCAGGTCATCTCCAAAGCGTCCGGCCAGCAAGGCCGCCGTCGTGGCCGCCTCCGCCGCGTTGGGGCTGAAATCCGTGCCGCAAAGCAGTTTCATGAGGGAAGTCGCTGGTGTTTCCGACGTGGTCGCACGGACTGCGACAAAATGCCAGCGACCGTTTTGGATCCCTGGAATGCCGCGAATCGAGACGGCGGGTGATGAAAAATCTGGCCGTGCCGCCGGGCTTCCGCTGAAATGGTCCCATGATGAAAATCCCTTCCACGACAATCGCCGGTGTGGCCGTCCTGGTCGTCGTTGCCGCCTCCGTCCAGGCGGCGCCAGATTTCGAGAAGGAGATCGTGCCCATCCTGCAGTCGCAGTGTGTCGAATGTCACGGGGCCGACAAACAGAAGGGAAAGCTGCGCCTCGATTCCCTGGAGGTGGTCCTCAAGGGGGGCAAAGGGGGGCCGGCACTGATGGCGGGAGATGCCGCGGCCAGCGAACTGATCAAACGGGTGTCCCTGCCCAAGGAGGACGACGACCGGATGCCACCCGAAGGCGATGGCTTGACGCCGGAACAGATCAACCTGTTGAAGGAATGGATCAACGACGGCGCGAAATGGCCCGAGGGCCTGGTGATCGCTCCGGAAAAGTCTGCTGCAGCGGTGAGCGCGGTCCCTGTCCGGAAGGGGCCGCCCCCGCCCCCGCTCCCCGAACTTCCCAGGGACTTCGCGCCGGGCGCCGGCGAGGCCGCCGCCATCGCCACGATTGCCAAATCGGGGGTTGAGGTTCGGCCCCTGGCCCAGAACATCCCGTGGCGTGAAGCCAATTTTCGCCTGGCCGGCACCAACATCACGGACGAGGTCCTCGTGCCTCTCAGGGACATCGCCAGCCTCGTTGAACTGAACCTTGGAACCACCCGGGTGACCGACGCCGGGCTTGCGGTCATCGCCGGCCTCGGGCACCTGCAAAATCTTCAGGCCCCGCTGACGGCACTGACCGATGCCGGACTCACCCACGTCAAGGGGCTGACCAACCTCGTGACGCTCAACCTGTACGGCACTCAGGTCAGCGACGCCGGACTGGCACACCTCACCGGGCTCAAGCACCTGCGCGCCCTGTACGTGTGGCAAACCCAGGTGACGCCCGAAGGGGCCACCCGCCTTCAGGAGGCGCTACCGGGCCTGTACGTCAACACCGGAGCGGAGCTGCTGGTGATGGCGGCGGCCGAGTCCACCGAAAAGCCGGCTGAGGCCAAGGAGGAAACGAAGTAGTCGGGAAGCCGGGAGGCGCTTCCACCCCGGAAGGTGTTGCCCCACGCGGCCGTCACCCCGGCGGCGACGTGCGGATCCATCCACCTCCCAGCACCTGGTCGTCACCATCCCCGCCGTAAAAGACACAAGCCTGTCCGGGCGTCACCGCCCGCGCCGGCTCGTGCAAGCGGACGGTGGCTCCGCCGTCCGGCCCGGGCAGAACCCGGGCACCCACCCCAGGATGGTTGTAGCGAATTCTCGCCACACACTCGATCGCTGCGGGTGGGACCTCCCAGGCAATCCAGTTGCAGTCCTTCACCTCGAACTCCGTCCGTCCCAGATCCTCCTCCGGTCCCACGACGACCTGGTTTCGGGCGGCATCCAACCGGACCACATAGAGCGGCCGGGCGCCGGAAAGCCCAAGGCCGCGCCGCTGTCCGACGGTGTAGAACTCGATGCCCGCATGCTCCCCGAGGGTGCGCCCGGCCGTATCCACGATCTCGCCGCGATGCGGGCTCACCAGCCCCGCGTCCCGCAGGAATTTCCCGTAGTCGTTGTCCGGTACGAAGCAGATTTCCATGCTTTCCTGCTTGTCCGCCGTCCGCAGGGCGCACGCGCGCGCCACGTCGCGGGTCTCGGACTTGGTGCGCTCCCCCAGCGGAAACACGGCCCGGGCGAGTTGGTCCTGCCGCAGGCTGAACAGGAAGTAGCTCTGATCCTTGCGGCGGTCCCGGCCCCGGTACAGCAGGGTCCGGCCGGACACCGGATCGGTCTCCAGTCGTGCGAAATGGCCGGTCGCAATATGGTCGCAACCCAACTGGCGCGCCCGGTCGAGGAGGACCCCGAACTTGAGGTGCTGGTTGCACATCACGCAGGGATTGGGGGTGCGCCCGGCCCGGTATTCCTGCGCGAAATAGCCGATCACCGCCTTCTGGAAGAGGTCGGATTCGTCCACGAGATAGTACGGAATGCCGAGGCGTGCGCAGACGCTTCGGGCGTCCATCACCGCCTGAGGGCCGCAGCACTTGTCCTCCGCGCGGCTTGCGCAGTCCTGGGGCCACAGCTTCAGGGTGACCCCGACGACCTCCCAGCCCGCCGCCAGCAACAGGGCCGCCGTGGCCGAGGAATCCACCCCGCCACTCATTCCGACCAGCACACGGCGCCCGCCCATTCCCGTCATGACCCGGGGATCATGACACAACCCGGCACGGGACGCGACGCCTGCGGTGACTCAGGAGGCTTCAGGCGGGCTGCTTGTGACGCGACTCATGGCCCGTTCCAGTTCCTGCACCCGGCGCAGCAGATCCGGGAGACGCTCGATCGCGATCATCTGCCGTTTCCCATCGCGATCCGGGCGTGCCGGGGCTCCGAGCCAGCTCTGGCCCTCGGGGATGTGGTTCATCACGCCGGCCTTGGCCCCGACGGTGACGCGGTCGCCGATGCGCAAATGGCCGGCAATTCCGGCCTGGCCGGCAATGGTGACGTAGCTGCCGATCTTGGTGCTTCCGGCGACACCCACCTGTGACACGATGATGCAGTGTTCGCCCACGGTCACGTTGTGGGCGATCTGAACGAGGTTGTCTATCTTGGTGCCCCGCCCGATCACCGTCGCCCCGAGAGCGGCCCGATCAATCGTCACGCAGGCACCCAACTCGACATCATCGTGCAAAACAACCTGCCCGACCTGCGGCACCTTGCGATGCTGTCCCTGGTCGAAGACATAACCGAACCCGTCGGCACCCACCACGGAACCGGAATGAATGCGCACCCGCCGTCCCAGCACGGACCGGGGGTACAGCGAGACGTTGGGGAACAGGCGGCACCCTTCACCCAGGATGCAATCGTCGCCGACGAACACCTGCGCCTGCAGCACCACGCCTGCGCCGATCTGGACCCGCTCGCCGACCACGCAATGGGGACCGACGTGAGCCTCGGGATGAATCTCAGCGGAGGCCGCCACGACCGCAGACGGGTGCACCCCCGGGGCGAAAACCGGTTCAGGGAAGAACATCGGGAGCACCCTGGCAAACGCAGTGCGTGGGTTGTCCACTCGAATCAAGACCTTACCGGAGGCCGAGACATACGCCCCGCCGACCAGGATGGCAGACGCGGCGCTCTGGTCGGCGCGCGCGAAGTAGGTGTCATTCTCGGCGAACGTGAGCTCGCCGGGTTTTGCAGAGTCCGCCGGGGCAAACCCCGTCAGGACGAGGCCGGCATCGCCGACCACGGAGCCGCCCAACTGCGCGGCCACCTGGGCACAGGAAAATTCGGGCATAAGGACAAGCGTCCGAAAAGACGCAGGGGAACCCTACGTGCAGTCCTCGCGTGATGGCAATGTTTTGGAGCCCCACGGCCGGAGCCCGGAGCGCCGGTCAACGTTCGTTGGAGGTCTCGCGCCAAAGGGCAATCGCCCCCGTTTCAATCCGCGGCTCGGTCTTCTTGTCCCCGCCGGCGTAGGTGACATTTGTGAACAACAGACGGGTCCGGGCGTAGCCGCGTGCCTCGACCTGGATGTGGACGGCAAAATCGGAATACGTCTCCAGCAGGAGGTACGCATTCTTCACCGCCGCAAGCTGGAACCATCCTTCGCGATCCGTGACGGCCACCAGCGCCCGTTCCTCCATCCTGGGCCCTCCCTTGGTCGGAATGCTGCTCCCGGCAACGCCGGACCGGACTCGCGACACCGACGCGCCCCGGATCGGCTCCCGGGTGCTGCCGTCCACCACCTGTCCGGTCACCCGTGCCTCGGTCCAGGCCTGATGGGGCGGTGCAAGGTATTCGCATCCAACCGGCCCCAGCACTCCCAGCACCGTCAGGCCTGCTGCGGCCGCGATCCATTTCCGCCCCGCCCGGAATTTCATGGCAACCAGCATCCTCGGGCCTCCCGACGTTGTCGAACTTCTGCTTTTCCGGAACGGCGGCCAGCCCCACCTTGCGTACGTGAGCAGTGCCGTGCTGGTGACCGGTGGCGCCGGGTTCATCGGATCCCATCTGGTCGAACATCTGATCGCCTCCGGCGAGTCGGTGATCGTGCTGGACGATCTCTCCACCGGGGACCTGGAAAATTTGCGGAGCGTTGCCGGGCATCCCCGCCTGCGGCGGATCCACACCCGGGTCTCGGCCTGCGAAGACCTCGTGGCCCTGGTCGCCGAATGCCGGTTCATCTACCACCTGGCCGCCGCGGTGGGGGTTGAACTGGTGGTGAATTCCCCGATTCGCACCATCGAGACCAATCTCCGGGAGACCGAGGTCCTGCTCGCCGCCGCGGCGTCCGCAACCGTGCCGGTGTTGCTGACCTCGACCTCCGAGGTGTACGGCAAAAGCACGCGGCCGGCATTCTCCGAGGACGATGACCTGCTGATCGGTCCGCCGACCCACGGCCGCTGGAGCTACGCCTGCTCCAAGCTCATGGACGAGTTCCTGGCCATCGCCTACATGCGCGAACGGGGCCTGCCGGTCACCATCGCCCGGCTGTTCAACACCGTCGGCCCCCGGCAGTCCGGTCGCTACGGCATGGTGCTGCCCCGCTTCGTCCAGGCCGCCCTCAGCGGCGCACCCCTCCGCGTTTACGGCGACGGGGGACAAACCCGGTGCTTCTGCCATGTGGCGGACACCGTGGAGGCCCTGCGACGGCTGGAGGCGGTCCCGGCATCCCGCGGCGAGGTGGTCAACGTGGGGCACGACACGCCCATCTCGATACAGGACCTGGCCACACGCGTCCGCGAACTCACCGGTGCCGCCTCGCCGGTGCAGTTCGTCCCTTACGAGGACGCCTACGCTTCAGGATTCGAGGACATGCGCCACCGGCGTCCGTCGCTCGACAAGCTCGAGCGCCTCACCGGATTCCAGCCGCGGACACCGCTCGACGAGATCATCCGCCAGGTGGCGGACCACCTCCGGCCGCCGCCGCGCTAGCCCGGGTCGTTCCCACACGTCCGTCGCGAGGCCGACGCCGCCAACCGGGCGTGCGACCCGCCGCAGCGAACCCGGTGTGCACGGTTCCGGTCAGCCCGGACGGACGGCCGTGGCGGGGACCAGGGACTCCCGATGACCCATGCCCAGTCGCCGGGCCAACCGGGCGCCGGCATCGCTAAAGAGTGTATACACGACCGGAATGATGAAGAGGGTCAGGAACGTGCTGGTCAGCATGCCTCCGACCACGGCAATGCCCATCGGACGCCGGCTTTCGGCACCGGCACCGAAACCAATCGCAATGGGAAGGATGCCGGCAATGGTGGACAAGGCGGTCATGAGGATCGGGCGCAGCCGGACGGTGCCCGCCTGGATCATGGCGTCGTGCGCCGACAGGCCGGCGGCGCGCTGCTGGTTGGCATATTCCACCAGCAGGATGGAGTTCTTGGTTACGAGGCCAATCAGCAGCACGAGACCGATCTGGCTGAACAGATTGAAGTTCATTGCGGGAATCGGGGGGATCACCCCGAGTCTCCCCAGAAAATTCAGCAACCACAGCGCGCCAAAGGCCCCCACGAAGGCGAGCGGCAGCGACAGCATCACGGTCCAGGGATGGATCAGACTTTCAAACTGCGCCGCCAGGGTCATGAATACGATGATCCCGGCAAGCCCCAGGACCCACCAGATCTCCGTGGTCGCATCCGCCAGGCTGCGTGCGTCGCCCTCCCAGGCATATAGAAAGCCCACGGGCAGCTCCCCGGCGAGGAGCGCCTCGACTTGCCGGACCACCGTACCGATGGGCACGGCACCTGGCGATGCCGTGATGCTCGCGGAGCGGAGGCGTCCGTAGTGGTTGATCGCGTTGGGAGCCGCCCCCTCAGACCGGGTCACCAGCGAGCTGAGCTGCACCAGACTTCCCGCCGTGTTGCGGACGAAGATGCGATCGAGGTCGGCGGGTCGGAGCCGGGACTCCCGGGCCAACTGGGCGATGACATCGTACTCCTTGCCTTCCACCTTGATCCGGCTGAGGTCGAGGCCGCCGAACAGGATCTGGAGCGTGCGCGAGACGTCCTCGAGGCTCACTCCAAGCGACGCCGCGCGGTTGCGGTCCACGTGGACTCGCAGTTCCGGTTTGTTGACCTCGTAGCTGACGCGGACGTTGGACAGCAACGGCGCTCCCGCGGCGTTGGTCAGCCCGCGAATGCGGTTCGCAAGGGCGTTGGCGGTCTCGTCGAGGGCCTCCAAGTTCTGGTTCTGCAGCACCAGCTCGAAGGGCGAACTGTTGAAGCTGACCTCGATGGCCTTGGGCAGGTTCGCGATGGCCAGCCCCCCCTCGACCTCGGCAAAGAGCCGCTGGGCGATGCCGCCCGGGCCGTTGACGATCTCCTGGACCGATCGCCGCCGTTCGCTCTTGTCGTTGAACGTGACGAAGACGATGCCGAAGCTGGCCTGTCCGGGCCCGCTGAACCCGGGCGCCACGATGGCCCCGTAGCTCCAGACCTCGGGCACGGAGGCGATGATCGCCTCGGCCTTGCGCAACTGCCGGTCGGTGAACTCGCTGGTCGAGCCGTTGGGGGTGATCACCAGGGCGAACAGGCGCCCCTTGTCCTCCTGCGGCAGAAAGTCCTGCTCGAGTCCCCGGAAGGCCGCCACCATCACCACCATGGTGCCGAGGGTCACCCCCACCATGAGGACGCGATGGCCCAGCGCCCACCGCAGGCCGCGGCCATATATCGCCGCGAGGCCGTCGAACAGCCGCTCAAACAACAGGAACAGCCGCCCATGCTTCACATCCCGGATCGGCTTGAGCAACCGGGACGCCATCGCCGGCGACAGGGTTAGCGCGACGAAGGCGGAGATGATCACGGAGCCGGCCACCGTCACGGCGAACTCGACGAAGAGGCGTCCGGTGGTGCTCTTCTGGAAGGCCAGCGGTGCAAAGACCGCCACCAGTGACACGGTGATGGCGATCACCGCGTAGCTGATCTCCTCCATCGCCTTGAAGGCCGCCTGCATCGGCGAAAGGCCCGCCTCCAGGTGCCGGTAGATCGCCTCCAGCACCACGATGGCGTCGTCCACGACAATGCCGATGCTCAGCACCAGCGCGAGCATCGTGAGGATGTTGATGGAAAAGCCGAGCAGGTAGAGGAGGGCGAAGGTGCCGATGATGGACACCGGGATGGCCACGGCGGGGATCAACGTGGAGCGGACATTCCGGAGGAAGACGAAGATGATGAAGATGACGAGGCAGAAGGCGATGGCGAGCGTCTCCCAGACCTCCTTGATGGACCGCTCGACGAAGACGCTGCTGTCGTAGGCCACCCAGATTTCGCAGCCCGCCGGCAGGGTGGGACGGAGCACCTCCATCTCCGTCTTGACCTTTTGGGCGACGGCAACGGTGTTGGCCTTGGCCTGCTTGACGATGCCCATGAAGACGCAGGGCTGTCCGCGCGCCCGGGCGATGGTCCGGTAGTCTTCGACCCCTTCCTCGGCGTGGCCGATGTCCCTCAGGCGGATGAGGTTCGGGCCGTCGGAACGTACCACCAGCTGGTTGAACTCGTCGGCGGTCCTCAGCTCGCCGCGGGTCTGGATCGTCAGCTCCCGGTCCAGGTTTTCCACGCGGCCGCTGGGCAGCTCGACGTTCTGCTGGCGCAGGGCGCGCTGGACGTCAAGGACCGTGATGCCGCGGGCGGCCATCTTTTCCGAGTCGAGCCACAGGCGCATGGCGAAGCGCTTCTCGCCGCCGATGGTGATGGACGATACGCCGTCAATGCCCTGGAAGCGCGGTTTCAGCTGGCGCTCGGCAAGCGTGGTGAGCTCGAGCGGAGAGTAGCGGTCGCTGTTGAGGGCGATCCAGAGGATCGGCTGGGCGTCGGAATCCTGCTTGGAGATGATGGGCTCCCGGATGTCCTCGGGAAGGTTCCCCCGGACCCGGGACACCCGGTCGCGGACGTCCTGCGCGGCGATGTCAATGTCGCGGGACAGGTCGAACTCGATCGTGATGTTGCTCACGGCCTCGCGGCTCTCCGACTTCAGGGTCTTGATGCCGGGAATGTTGTTGACCGCCTCCTCAAGGCGCTCGGTGACCTCCGTCTCCACGATCTGAGCGTTGGCCCCGGGATACACCGTGGAGACCGAAATTACCGGCGGATCAATGTCAGGAAGCTCGCGCACCGGCAGCCGGGAGAGGCCGATCAGGCCGAAGAGAATCAGCGCGAGATTCATCATCGTCGCGAAGACCGGCCGCTGAATGGCGACGCGGGAAAGGATCACGGCCCCCCCTCCAGGTAGGGTGCGACGGATGCGCCCTCGGCCAGCACCACGGGGGCGCCCGGCCGCAACTTCTGCACCCCCTCAACGATCACCCGCTCGCCTTCGGTCAAGCCGGTCACGATCTCCACGCGGCCCGCAAGGCGCAGCCCGATCTCGACCGGCTTCAGGGCCGCGGTCTCGGTCTCCGTGACAACAAACACCGAGGTGGCGTCCCCGCTGTTCAGAATGGCCGTCTCCGGTATCACCAGCGCCGCCTCGCGCCTTTGGATCCCGAGGTCCATGCTGGCCAGCATGCCGCCGCGCAGTCGGCCCTCGCGGTTCGGAATGCGCGCCTTGACCAGCGCGGTGCGCAGGGCGGGGTCAATCTGGGGCGACACGAAGTAGATCTCCCCCTCGAAAAGGTCGTCGGGATACGCCGCCACCCGGAACGTCAGCGGCATGCCGATCCGCACCTGGCCCAGGTACCGTTCCGGCACCTCCACCTCCACCTTCACCGTGTCGAGATCCACCAGCCACGTCAGGCGGGTGTTCTTGGAGATCACCTGTCCGGGACTCACCAGCCGGGCGCCGGTCAGGCCCGAAAACGGCGCCGTGACCCGGGTGTCCCGCAGTTCGCGGCGCTTCACCTCGACGACCGCCAGCCGTTCGGCGGCCTCGGACGATGCCGCATCGTACTCCGCCTGGGCGATCAACTGGTCCCGCAGCAGCTGGTTGACCCGCGCCAGCGAGGTCTCGGACAGGCGCAGCCGGGCCTCCGCCTCGTTGAGCTGCGCGACCGCCTTGGTGTCGTCCAACTGGACCAGCAGGTCGCCGCGCGCGACCCGCCCGCCCTCGTCGAACCGGATGTCGCGCACGATGCCGTCGGTCTCGGCCTGGACCTCGATCATCTCGTTGGGCACGACGGATCCGACCAGTGACACCGACTCAAGGATTGCCTCCCGGACCACCGGCACCGCCACCACCCGGATGCCGAATCCACCGCCGACCCCGCCGCCCACCGCGGCATCGGCCCCGGATTTCCGGCAGCCCGCCAGCGCCAGCCCGGCCGC
Source organism: Verrucomicrobiia bacterium (assembly GCA_019634635.1). Taxonomy (NCBI): domain Bacteria; kingdom Pseudomonadati; phylum Verrucomicrobiota; class Verrucomicrobiia; species Verrucomicrobiia bacterium. The sequence continues at coordinate 77,997 of JAHCBB010000006.1, read as the reverse complement.
CACGAGGGCGGCAAGCACACGCAAATCCATTCGCCGCGCAGTGTGGCCGGGAGTCGCTCCGGCAACAACTCCGGCCCGACAAAATCTGGAGCCGGGTCGGCGGTCCCCTCTCCCTTCAGCCCCGGAGCACCCGGACGACCGCGTTGTAGTCGGGGACACCGCCGACGGCATCCACGCGACCGCGCGGGATGATCCCGTTGCCCTCGGGCCAGTGCACCTGAAGATTTCCCCGGGCAATGGGCACCGGAAAAACCACGCCCTCAAAACGGCCGGTCTGGTTCTCCAGCACCACCCGGTCGCCTGCCGCCAGGTGCAGCGCCCGGGCATCCTCGGGATTGATGAACACGGCATCCCGGGGCGCCCCGGTCAGCGGATCCACCCCATCATAAATCAGGGTGTTGAACTGCTTGCCGCGGCGTGTGGAAACGCGGAATTCCCCGAGGCCTTGCGGGGCTCCGGGCTGGGCGGCAGCCGGACCGGACCGCAACGTCCACCGCTCCCGCGGCGGGACGGCAACCGCCTTGAAGTGGGCCCGGCCGTCCGGAGTGGCGAACCGGCCGTCGTCGCACAACCGCGCCCCCCCCCACTGCACGGCATCGCCGGTGCGGGTCAACCGTTCGCATCCGGCATAGAACGGGACCACCCGGCTGATCTCCTCACGGATGGCCTGTCCGGAGTCGCAGCCCAACATTCCGGCCCGCTCCGGCCAGGCCGCTGCAGCGGCATCCCGCAGGATCCGCCACTCGGCGCGGGCCTCGCCAACCTGCCTTGGAATCTCGGGCGAAAACGCCACCCGCCGCTCGGTGGTGGTCTCGATTCCCCCGCCGTCCTGTTCATAACGGGTCTTGGCCGGCAGCAGCAGCACCTCCTCTCCGGGTTCCAGGAACATCTGATCCGTGAGCACAATGTCCTGGTGCACCCGGAAGGGCACGCGGGACAACGCCCGGGCGACGGCATCGGGCTCGGGCAGCGTGCGCAGGAAGTTGCCACCGACGCAGTAGAACACGTCCAATTCCCCGCGCCCGCACGCCTCGACCATGTCCACAGCCGTCATCCCGTCCCAGTCCGGGACGGGAAAACCATAGGCTGCGGACAGCCCGGCGCAGTTCGCCGCGGTGATGGGCTGGCCCCCGGGCAGCGCCGTCGAGTAGCATCCCATTTCAGCGCCACCCTGGACCGAACTGTGTCCACGGATGGGCATCAGCCCGTTCTTGGGACGTCCCACATAGCCCCGCGCCAGCCCCAGGTTCAGCACCATGGACACCCCGTCGCCGCCCGACGCGTGCTGGGTGATGCCCATGCTCCAGACCAGCACCGCATTCGTCGCTCCACGCAGCAGCGTGGCGAATTCCTCCATGGCCTCACGGGACAGTCCCGAAGCCGCCTCCAGATCCTCGATCCGCAAGGCATCGCACGCCGCCCGCAGCGCCTCCCAGCCCTCCGTGTGATCGCGGATGAATCCGGTCGCAATGCCGTCGCTGGCGATCAGCGCTTTGAGCACCCCGTAAAGGAACGCGATGTCCCCGCCCTGGGCGACCGGGAACCACCAGTCCACCAACCCGGTGCCAAACAGGGCGCTGCCGGCGGCGCTGGGAACCCAGTAACGCTTCATGCCGGGTTCGAGGTAGGGATTGACCATCACCACCCGGGTACCCAACCGCCGGGCCTCGTGCAGGTATTTGGTTGTCACGGGCTGGTCATTGGCCGGATTGGACCCGAAGAAGATGATCAAATCGGTGCCGTACCAGTCAGAGTAACTGCAGGTGCTGGCCGCGTACCCCAGCGCATGCTTCATTGCGCCGGTACTGGGCGCGTGACACAGCCGTGCGGCGTTGTCCACGTGGTTCGTCCCCAGGAACCGGGCCACCTTTTGGGCCACATAATAGACCTCGTTGGTGACTCCGCGGGCGGTGACGAAGAAGGCCATTCGGCGCGGATCGGCCCCCCGAAGGCGGTGTGCCATCCGCCGGTTGGCCTCCTCCCAGGAAATCCGCCGGAACCCGGGGTCCCCCCGCTCGCGCAGCATCGGGTGCCCAAGCCGTCCCAACTCCCGCAGTTGAGCATTGTCCCAGCCGGACAGGGCATCCCCCGACGCAACGGTCCGGCACTGACCCGGCACAGTCCGGGGTTCCCGGTGCAGTCGCGACTGCAGCGCCGTCAGGTCCGAGAGCATCGCGGGATCCAACGCCGGCATGGTGTTCAGCCGCAGCAGATTCAGCCGCGTCATGCACAGGTGCACCCCGTCAATCGTCCAATCATGCAGGCCGGCCACACCCAGGGCGCAGCCGTCGCAGACGCCCCGGCTCAGCACCTTCCACGCGTAGGGAAGGTTGTCGCGATTGCGCCAGGCGATCCGAAGCATGTCGCGGAAATGCTTCGGCTTGGTCTGGCCGAGGCCGAAGGGGATGAGCTGGCGCACACGCTCACCGAATCCTGACTCCACTCGATGGCTCACGGACCGAGGGTGGTGAAAAAGGGAGGCTGGGTCATGCGTTAGTTGCCGGGGAGTCCGCCTCGCGACCGGTCGGAGGGCCACGTTCCACGGGGCCCCCGACGGCCCGAACAACGCCGGCGCCCCACGCCCAGCGGCATCGCCGTCAACGACACCGCGACACCCGTCAACGCCGTTCGTTGAGCACCCACATCAGCGTCGCGATGCCCGCGGCGAAAATGGCCCCGGTGATCAAGGCCGCGATCAACTGCTGACGCCGCTTGCGCCGGTTGCTCCGTCCCTGTCCGGGCAGCAGATAATAGCGATGCTCCTCGGGATTTCGGGGTTTTCCAAACCACATGGTACGCTGACGCCCGGCGGTTATGCCGGAGAAGGCCCCCTCTGGCAACGGGACAGCCCACCCCGATGTCTGCCTTGACGCCATCTCCAAGGAACGGGCGCCCCATCAAGGGCGGCCCCACCCGCCTCGACGCATCCGTCGGCTGGGTGGCCCGCCGGCCCGCGCAACGTGCGATCCGGATCCCGAACGATCCAAACCCGCGGAATCCCCCTTCGGCGACTGCCGAGGGATCGCGCCGGATCGGCTCCATCCGGCCTGGGCCTCACCCACCTGACCGGCCGATTTGGGTTCGCTGTCCCGGGACACCATGATTCGATCCGGGCATGCGCATTGACGAATTGAGGGTCGGGATGGCGGTGATTCATCCGCAATATGGATCGGGAACGGTCAAGGCGGTCACCGAGCACGGATGCGAAGTGTTGTTCACGGATGGCCGCCGTCCGCTGGATCCAGAGGCGGCCGCTCTGGTGCCGGCCGAGGCGCAGGCTTCCTTGAACGGCCTTTCGATTCCCCTCGATATCCTCATCGGGCGCACGGTGGCCGCCCTCGCGGACCGGCTCGGGCTGGAGAAGCCCGACGCGGCAGTCCACGAACTGGCGCCCCGATGGAAAGGCGGACGCCTGGTCCTGCACCCAAGGGACCCCTCGCTCGCCGGCAAGGAGGTGGAGCTGGAACAGTTCTTCCACAAGATCGTCTTGGTTCGAAACAACCTCCGGGTGCTGGAACAGAAGATCAACGCCAGCGAGGTGCTGAGCAGTGCCGAGAAGTTTGACTGGCAGCAATATCTGACCCGCGTCTACGGGTCGCTCACCACGTTCAACCTGCTGTTCAAGGACAAGGAATCGCAATTCTGAGCGGCAAGTCTCCGGTTGAAGGCCACGGCATCCGCATAGCGCACCCCCGAGCCGCCAAAGAGGTCGAGGGCGCTGCCGATGGTCAGATCCACGCGGCCGCGGCCGAGTTCCTGGACACGTTCCAGGTCCTGAAGGGAGCTGGCGCCTCCGGCGTAAGTGACCGGCCGGGGCGACCAGTCGGCAAGAGACGCGACCAGACCGCCGTCAATCCCCTTGCAGAGCCCCTCAACATCCACCGCGTGCACCAGGAACTCCGCGCACGACCCGCCCAGCAGGGCAAAGACGTCCGGCCCGAGCGTCAGTGCGGTGGCCCGCTGCCAGCGGTCCGTCATCACGACATATCCCGCCTCGCACCGACGGCAGCTCAGGTCCAGCACAAGGCGGTCGCGTCCGACCTGCCGCACCAGCGTCGCCAGCCGGGCGTCGTCCAGACGGCCCTCCCGGAACACCCACGAGGTGACGATGACGTGGGAAGCCCCGGCATCGAGCCAGTCCCGCGCGTTGTCGGCGGTCACCCCGCCGCCGTATTGAAGGCCCCCTGGCCAGGCCCCCAACGCCTCGCGGGCCGCAGCGTCATTGCCCGGCCCCAGGGCGATCACATGCCCGCCCCGCAGGTCGTCGCGGCGGTACTGCGCGGCAAACCAGCCGGGAGGCTGCGGGGCGACGAAGCGGGTCTGGACGCCGGCACCGGTGTCGGAAAGCGTGGCGCCGATGATCTGGACGACGCGTCCCTCCCGCAGGTCAATGCACGGCCTGAACACGGTGGCAGCCTAGGCTGGACGGGGAAAAACCGCATTGGGAAACCGTCCCCGAATCGAGCGGCTGGTGAACGCGTTGTCCGGGCTTCGAGGAAAATTTCGTGAAATCCGTCCCGACGCGGACCAACCTCTGACGTGACCAAGCCGTTGGCCGTCGTCTTCCACGAAACACTCCTTCCGGGCAGCCAGATCGCCAACCGGTTGACCGACCTGGGCTGGCGCGTTCAGACCGTCACCGTCGCTGCCAGTGTCGTGGAGGTCCTCCGTCGCGAGAAACCGATGCTGCTGATCGCCGAACTGGCGCTCCGACACGGGGATTTCTGCGGGGTGATCGCGGAAATGAGGCGCGACGCGGATCTGGCCCACATTCCGGTGATCGGGTACACCCCGATGACGAACCGCAGGCTGCAGGACGACGCGGTCGCCGCGGGCGCCCGCATCGTGGCCGCAAACTCCGCGATTCTTGAACAGCTCCCGCAACTGCTGGAGCACGCCCTCGCCGTCGAATAGCCACATTCAGCCCCCCTCATGCCACTCCCTTCCATCCCGCTCGCTCAAGGTGTCCATGTCGCACATTTGTTCTTCCGTGTGGACCGGGCGCTCTGGCAGACCCTGCCCCCGGGGGCTGCCGCCGAGGCCCTGGCCCGTCTGGAGGCGGTCTGCAAGGAGAACCCGGGACCCGCCGCACCGCGGGTGATGACCTTCGCCAACGTCGGCGGCAAGGCGGATGCCGCCTTCCTCCTGTTTGCCGGCGAACTGCAACAGTTGAGCACGCTCCAACGCGCCGTGGAAACCGCGTTCCCCGCAGGCACCCTGCGGCCCGTCTACCAGTACCTGAGCGTCACGGAACTCCCCGAATACGTCGCGACCGACGACGACCTCCGGGCCATTCTTGCCCGCGAAGGGGTGACTCCGGGCACCCCCGGCTTCGAGGAGCGCTTCGAGGCCGCCCGACGGCGCAACGCCACCTACCAGCATGACCGGCTCCATCCGCAGATGCCGGACTGGGAAATCATGTGCTTCTACCCAATGAGCAAAAAGCGGGAGGGGCAGGACAATTGGTACCTGCTTGATTTCGAGACCCGCAAGCACCTGATGGCCGGCCATGCGAGGACCGGACGCAAATACGCCGGGCGGATCTCCCAGCTGATCACCGGCTCCTCGGGACTTGATGACTGGGAGTGGGGGGTGACGCTGATGGCGCATCAGCTCGATGCCGTGAAGGAGATCGTGTATGAGATGCGCTTCGACGAGGTCAGCGCGCGGTACGGGCAATTCGGCCCGTTCTACATCAATCTCCGCCTCGCCCCGGCCGACCTGTGGGCGCACCTCTACCTGTAGGCGTCCGGGGCCCGCTTCAGCGCGGCTCCTCGACGACCGTCAGCCGGTCCACAGCCACGTTGTCAAGCGTCTGGCGGCGTCCGCCAGGCCAGATGATTTCCACCCGGTCCACGGCGTCCACAGTGCCCAGCCCGAAGGTGACCGGGAGCTCGCTGGCACTCAGGTAGCTGCGGGTCGGGGTCACCTCGCGCCACTGGGTGTTGCCGCCCGCGCTCAGTACCACCCGCGCACCCACCGCGTCGCGGTTCGCCGACGTGCCCACCAACTTCAGGCGGACGAAGTGGTGCCCCAACGCCTGTTCGTTGCGCAGCAGCAACGGTGGCCCCGCCACCTGCGTGAACACCACGTCCAGATCACCGTCGCCATCAATGTCCGCAAATGCGCTGCCCCTCCCGACGATCGGGCGAAACAGGTCCGGTCCGGCGTCCTCCGGCGTCACGAGCTTGAAGCCCGCATCGCCGGCATTCCAGAAGAGCTGGGCGGGCTGTTCGTACCGCTGGCCGTTCTGCACCGTGGCGATCGCCTCCTCGAGATGGCCGTTGACGGTGAGCAAATCCGCGCGGCCATCGAGGTCGTAATCGAAGAAGAACACCCCGAACTTCAGCGGATCGCGGCTGGGTCCGCCGATACCCCAGGCGATCGCCTCGTCAAGAAAGGACACGCCCGGGGCGCCGGGCGGCAGGTCCTGGAGCACGTACAGCGCGGTCATCTCGTTCGCGAAGTTGCCAATCGCCAGCGCCAGCCGCCCGTCCGGCGTGAACCGGCACCCGTCAATGCCCATCGCGCCGCGCACGCTCCCATAGCTGTCGAAGGCGAACCCGCTCAGGGCGCCGACCTCCTCGAACGTGCCGTCACCCCGGTTGCGAAAAAGCAGGTTCTGAACGGTATCGTTGGCCACCGCGAGATCCATCCAGCCGTCGCCATCCAGGTCCACCGGGAACACTCCGAGCGTCTTGGCCATGGGCACGCCGGTGGATGCGTTTTTCACCTGGACGCCCGCCGCCGCCGAGATGTCGGTGAAGCGTCCATTTCCTTCGTTCCGGTAAAGCCGCGGGAAGGCCCCCTGGAAGTTCATCGGCGGGCCATAGGCCCGGTGCGTGCCATCGAGCGTGTAGCCCACGTCGGCATCAATTTCGCGCGACCACCGGATGTAGTTCCCCACAAACAAGTCCAGGTCACCGTCGTTGTCGAAGTCGAAAAATGCAGCCGCGGTGCTCCAGTCCGCAGGGTCCCCCCCGACCCCTGCCGTGGTGGTGACATCGGTGAACCGCCCCCCCCCCTCATTGCGAAACAGACGCGCCCCGCCCACGGTGGTCAGGAGCACATCGGTCCGCCCGTCATTGTCATAGTCACCCGTCGCCACCCCCATGCCGTACAACGGCACGTCAAGACCCGAGCCCGCGGTGATGTCGGTGAACCCTCCCCTGCCATCGTTGCGGTACAGCGCGGCGGTGGGTGCGGCGCGTCCCTCCGGCGTCCGGCCCGGCCAGTCGGTGGCGTTCACAAAGAGCAGGTCGGCATGCCCGTCGCCGTCGGCGTCAAAAAACGCGACCCCGCCCCCCATCGTCTCCGGCAGCAGCTTTTCCCCAAGTGCCCCGTTGGCATGACGGAACGTGATGCCCGCACCGGACGTGATGTCCCGGAACCGGGCCTTCGGAACGGGCGCCGACGGCACCGCCGCGGCTGCGGGCGCCGCCAGTTGGGTCATCCGGGTCACGACCACCGGCTTCCTCAGGCGCACGGTCAGCCACAGCACCGCGCCGGCCGCCAGGAGGATCACCAGCACCGCGGCGGACCAGCGGACCGCGCGGCCGACGACGGCATCGTCGGCCGCCACCAACTCCTCGGGATCGTTGGATGGAGGCTCAGCGGGATTCATGGGCGTCGCGTTGGAGGTTGTAGATGACGATGGCCTGCGAGGCATGGTCCGCCGCCGGGTTGCGGAGCCGCGCCGCCGCGACCGCCCGGTCCCGGGCGTTGTCGTCCACACGATACTTCTCGTGCAGCGCCCGGTGCTCCGCGGCACGCACCGCGTCTCCGAGCTGGGAGTACAGCAGCATGAGGTTGTGGTGCGCGGTGACATTCTCCGGATCCAGGGTGAGCGTGGCCTCGAACCGGTCCACGGCGGCCTGCAGGAACCCGCGCTGACGCTCCTTGTCCGACCGCTCCCGCTTGGCCCGCTCGTACAGGGTCTGGCCCAGCTCGTTGATCACCTCGTAATCCCGGCTGAAATCGAAACCCCGCCGCTCCAGCTCGGGGTAACGGTCCTCCAGGATGCTCGTGAACTCCGCAATGGCCTGGTCGAGGTGTCCGTTCTGCTTGTTCACCAGTCCGTTGAGCCAGGCAATGGTCCACCGGTTGCCGGGCGGGTCGAACCGCGAGGCGTCGTTGGCCCGCTGCAGCGCGGCCACCGCATCGCCCAGCCGGCCCTCCTTGAAGTACACCCGCGCCAGGTTCAGCGGGCCGTCCGCACGCCCCAGCGCCTCCACCTCTGCAAACGCCAGCGCCGCCTGAACCAGCTCCCCCTTTTCGCTGCCCTTTTCCCCCTTGAGGAAGAGTCCGATGCCATAATCGTTCCACCGCTGCCAGGCCGGAATTTTCGACTCGGGATTCGATCCCTCCGCCGGGAGCCCGCCCTCGATCTCAAACGTGATCCGGTCGGAGGCCAGGGTGGTGATGGGCAGGGTGTTGGTGACTTGGAACGGCGCTCCGGCCCGGTAGTCGGCGCCGTACACGTAATTCATGTAGATGGTGTCGAACTTTCGGTACTGCACCCGGACGTCCACGGTGACCGGCGTCCGCTGATCCTCGGGAACCGTGAAGCGGTAGTGCAGCACCGCGGCGGCCCCGGGAGGAATCTGGTTGTTGTACAGCGGGGTGAAAATGTCCTGGGGGTTTCGCCGGTCTATCCGGTTCCCGTCGCGGTCCAGCAGGTACACATTGAGAAAATGCGCCCAGGGATCCACCTCGCCGTGCGGCCCCTGCGCCCCGCTGCGCCCCAGTTCGCGTCCGTCGGCCGCGGTGACCGCCACGTCGGCCCAAAGCTCGTTGGAATCCACGGTGCCCTGCGTCAGCGGATGCCCCAGCTGCAGCGTCCGGACCACGGCCTCGAGCAGGTAGGTCTGCCCGGGCCGCAGCTTCGGCACCTGCGGCCGCAGCGGGGCGGTCAGCGCCCCGTCAATCGTGCCCCCCTCCTTCACCCCGAAGAGGTCCACCCGGATGCAGCCCTCCAGAAATTCCTGGTGGCGACGGACGGTCTCGGGGGAGTCGAGCAGAGCGGCAAGCCCGGTGTTCGCGCCCACAAACAGGTGATCGTGCAAGGCCCGGTAGGTATTGGTTCCAAACACCCGGGCCCCGAACTCCTCCGACCGCTGGGGCGGCATGTGGCATTCCGCGCAGTTCAGCCGCGCCTTCTCCGGGTAATAGAAACTCCGGGCGCTGACGCCGGACACACCGCTCAGCAGGAAGGTGTCGTAATGGTTCTGGCCGCGCAGAAACTCCTTGTAGTGATTGACCGCAAACGGGATGCCCACCTTGTGGCAGGTGCCGCAGAACTCGGCGGAGCGGTGGAGCGGCTTGAGAAACGTCTGCTTGTGGAAATCCGGCTTGGACTTCACAAGCTGCTTGTTCAGAAAGAACAGGAAGGAGTTGGTCGGTTCGAAGGCGAACGGGTAGTGGATCGGCTCCTCGATGGTGAAGTTGGCGTTGCCGATCGGGCCCTTGTGGGCGCCCTCCAGGCTGACGATCGAGTGGCAGACCGTGCAGGAGATGCCGGCCAGCGCCGTCGGGTGGTTGGTCATGTCAAACTTCGGATCGTCGAAGGCCCCGCTGAAAAACGGCACGGGATCGTGGCAGCCGGCGCACCAGCGGGAGGCCTGCACGCTGCCGTCGCGTTGCAACGCCTCCTGCCGGGTCTCGCTGACCGAGAAGAGATAGAGGGGATTGTTGAACGAGCTGAAGTGATGGGCGGAGTGAAACCACGACTGGTACGAGTCGGGATGGCACTGCAGGCAGTACTCATTGTTCATCAGCGTCGCCGCCGGAATGAAGTTGCCGCTGGCGGTCCGCGCACTGGACGGATGGAAGTATTGCTCCCCCTCGGGCGGTGCCTTCACGTGCCATTGCCTCGGGTCATGACGGTGCAGGGCCACCATGCCCGCCACCACGACCCCGACGGCCCCAGCCCAGGCAAGTCCCACGCGCCACCGGATACGGGGCCCCGCAAGCCGGTGCAGGACGTACAGCCAGACACACAGCAGCGGCGTGATGACATGGGCCCAATAGCTCACCGAGCGCAGCCCGGGATCGCGCAACTCGAACCCCTCGATCCGCATGAGCGCCACGCCGCTGAACAACAGCACCAGGGCCGCAATGAACAGGGCATAACCGACGCGGACGGCCCGGCGATTCGGCCGGTCGTGGGCGTTTCGAATATGGAGGACACCAAAGACGATGACCGGCACGACGATCAGGAGTCCGAGCGCCAGGTGGGCCAGAAATTGGAACTGATAGAAGTAGTTCTCGTAGGAGACGCCGCGGTCGCGCTCCAGCCAGTTCAGGAGAGTAATGCTGCTGAGATAGACCGAATTGGCCCCAAGCAGCGCGAACAGACCGAAAATCCCCAGAAGCAGGATCCTCAGGCGCGGTCCGACGGCGCGGACGTAGCGTTTGCGTCCCGAGGCCGGGGTTTCTCCGGGGGTGTTCATGGCAACCGGATGCAAGCAGACCACCCAAATCCGCAAAGTGACAAGCGGGTCCGGGGTGAACCGCCGGAACTTTGGGGTGAAATGGCATCCGGGCACCGCGCCGACGGGCGGAACACGCCCGTCTCCAGCTCCGCGGACCGGCAGATGGGCGGTTCCGTCACGACGGCAATCCGGGGAATTCCCCGGAGCCCGCCCATCGGACCGCGCAACCCCGGCTTGCGCACGGGTGCGTTCCCGGCTTCCTTGATGCCGAAGGTCCGACCGCAACCGTCATGAGATCCCGATCCGTTTTCGCTGGCGTCGCCGCTGCGGCCGTGGTGTTCACCCTCATCATCGTCGCCAGTCGTCCCGGCTCGGGATCCAGTCGCATCCGGATGTCCCCCGCCCCGTCCCCATCCCTCTCCCCCTCCATGAGCGAATCCCAAACCCCCGAGGCCTCCGACCTGCGCCGCCGGCTGACCGCGGAGCAGTTCTACGTCACCCAACAGTGTGGCACCGAACCCCCCTTCAGGAATGCCTACTGGGATCACAAGCGGCCGGGCATCTACGTGGACGTCGTGTCCGGCGAAGCCCTTTTCAGTTCCCTGGACAAGTTCGACTCCGGCACAGGCTGGCCGAGCTTCACCCGACCGGTCGCGGGCACCGGGATCGTCGAACGCGAGGACCGGGAGCACGGCATGGTGCGGACCGAGGTGCGATCGCAACAGGCCGACTCGCACCTCGGGCACGTCTTCGATGACGGGCCGGGTCCCGGGGGATTGCGCTACTGCATCAATTCCGCCGCATTGCGCTTCGTGCCGGTTGAGCAGATGGCGTCCGAAGGGTACGGCCACCTGCTGGGACCGTTTGTCCAGGCGGGCCTGGTGACGGCCGGAACCGCCGCGGATGCCGCTTTGGCCCGGCCGCCGGAAACCGCCGTGCTCGCCGGCGGCTGTTTCTGGGGCATGGAGGAAATCCTTCGGAAGGTTCCCGGCGTTCTCAGGACGCGGGTCGGGTACACGGGCGGCAGCACCGCAAATCCGACCTACCAGGAGGTCTGCTCCGGCCGGACCGGGCATGCCGAAGCCATTGAAATTACGTTCGATCCGGATCAAGTCACCTACGAAACCCTGCTGGACCACTTTTTCCGCATGCATGATCCGACCACCCTCAATCGCCAGCACAACGATGTCGGCACGCAGTACCGCTCGGCGATCTTTGTCACGTCGGAGACGCAGCGCGAGACCGCGGAACGCGTGAAGGCGACGTTCAACAGCTCGGGACGCTTCCGCCGGCCCATCGTGACCGAGATCACCACCGCCCGAGTTTTTTTTCCCGCCGAGGACCACCACCAAGGTTACCTCGTCAAGAATCCCGGCGGCTACAACTGCCACGTGCTGCTGGATTGACGAAGCCGGCTTGGAAACGCCCGGCATCGTGCCGGACCACCCCAGAATGGCAGGCCTGTGACTTGAATGACGGTGCCTTCATCGGCAGGCTGAGCGGTTCGCCGAAGGATCCGGATGAAGCGATGGGCATGGATTGGGTTGGCGGCTGTCCTGACGGCGTTCGGAAGGCTTGGGGCCGCCCCGGACGTTCCCGTCGTCGAGGAGTCCTGGGTGTTGCTCCTGCAGGATCCGCCGCTGGCGGCGACAGTGGTGGGAAGACTGGGCCGGGCGGTCGCCACGGGAACCCCCGAGGAGCAGCGGGCACGGCTCAAGGGGCGGCAGGATGCCGTCGCGGCGGCGGTGGAGCAACTGGGGGGCACGGTAACGGACCGCTTTGACACCCTGTTGAACGCCCTGGTGGTGCGCATCCCTCCCGGGCGCCTCGAGGCGCTCCGGAAGCTTCCGGGCATCCGATCCGTCAGCCGCGAACGTCAATTCCGGCCGGCATTGAACACCAGCCTTCCGTTCATTGGGGCGCGCCAGGTCTGGGGATCTGGCACGGCCGGGAGCACCGGACGCGGCGTCCGCATTGGCATCGTGGACAGCGGCATTGACTACCTCCACGCGGCATTCGGCGGCGCCGGCGATCCCGACGCCTACACCAACAACGATCCCACACGGATCGAGCCGGGAACATTTCCGACCGCAAAGGTCTCCGGCGGTCACGATTTTGTTGGGGACGACTACGACAGCGGCGGGGTGCATGGATCCACGATTCCCCAACCGGACCCCGATCCCTTGGATCCGGCAGCCAACGGGCACGGCACTCACGTGGCGGCCATCGCGGCCGGCGTGGGTGTGTTGGCCGGGGGCGCGGCCTATGGCGGACCCTACACGGCTGATCTCGACCTCACCGCATTTTCAATGGGTCCCGGAGTGGCTCCCGAAGCCGAACTTCACGCCTACAAGGTCTTCGGAAAGGGTGGTACCACCGCGTTCGCAATCCTTGTCCAGGCCCTTGAACGGACCCTGGACCCGAATCAGGACGGGCGGTTCGACGACCGGATGGACGTCGTCAATCTGTCGCTCGGGGCCGCTTTTGGGGATGGAGATGCCTCGGCACCGGAAATCGAGGCGGTCAACCGGCTCAGCCAGCTTGGGGTGGTGGTGGTCGTTGCAGCCGGGAACGACGGCAACACACGGTTCATCTGCGGATCGCCGGGCATCGCCTCCCGGGCCATCACCGTGGCCAATTCCATTGATGACGGAGCCTCCTTCATCGGCGTCCGCGTCAGCGCCCCACCGGAAGTGGCCGGGGAGTATTCCGCCGTGGAGGCCCGGTTCACCCCGCCTCTTGCGTCGCTGGAACCTGTCACCGCCCCGGTCGCCCTCGCCGAACCTTCGATCGCCTGCGAACCGCTCGACAACGCCGGAGCCCTCGACGGCCGGATCGCGCTGATGGACCGCGGCGGTTGCTTCTTCGTGGACAAGATTCGAAGGGCCGAGGCCGCCGGCGCCCGGGGTGCGGTCGTCATCAACAACGTGGACGGGCCGCCCTTCGAAATGGGCGGCCAGGGCGACACGACCGACATCCGCATCCCCGCCGTGATGATTTCGCGTGAGGACGGCGACCGGCTGCGGGACGCGCTCGCCGAAGGGGTGATCCTGACCCTCGCCGCCTTCGACGCGATGACCCGGCCGGACCTTGCGGACCAGCTGAGCGAAACTTCCTCCCGTGGCCCCAGTTCCGTGGATGCCCGGCTGAAGCCTGATCTTGCAGCCCCGGGAACCGGCATCCTTTCAGCCAGGGCGGGCAGCGGTTCGGACCGGACCAGCTTGTCCGGGACTTCGATGGCCGCCCCGCACGTGGCCGGCAGCGCCGCCCTGCTTCGGGGACGGCATCCGGACTGGTCTGCCGAGGACATCAAGGCCGCCCTGATGAACACGGCCCTTCCCATCGGACTGCCCGGGGGATCTCCCTACCCGGTGACGAGAATCGGCGCCGGCCGGGTCCAGGTGGTGCCCGCACTCGAAACGCTGCTGACCGTCACGACGGAGTCTTCGGGGGGAGAGGTCGCGATGACCTTCGGTTCACTGCGGGTGTCCCAGCCCGATTCCCAGATCCGCGAACTGCGGGTGGTCCATCGGGGTCCGGACACGGTCTCCATCAGGGTTGCCGTCACGCAGGATTTCCACACCCCCGGTATTGCGCTCGTTCCCCTGACGAAGTCGCTTGAACTTGGACCGCAGGAGTCGCGGATGGTGACGATGCGCCTCGACGTCGTTCCACAGGACCTGCCCCCGCCGCTGGATCCATCCGGTCCCCTGCTCGTCGGGGGCCGGCCGCGCCTGGTTTGCGGTGAAGCCGGAGGTCGCGTCGAACTGGACACGGGCAACGGAATTCTTCGGATTCCATGGCACGTAATGGTCCAGGCCACCGCCTCCCACCGTTCCACGACCCGAACGGTGGGACTGCCACCCACCGCCGCCGTGACCGTCCCCCTCGCCACCCGCGGCGCGTCCGCCCATCCGCGTCCGCTGGTTTCGGTGCTGCGCCCCGGATTTCACAGCATGCCCGGACCGGATTCCCCGGGCCATCTCAAGGCCGTGGGCGTCGCCTCGGACTTCCGGACCGCCGTCCATCCCGACGGGGCACGGCTGATGTTCGGAATCGCGACGGAGGGGCCGTGGCTCACCCCGCAGCACCACCTGCTGAGCCTGGAGGTGGAAGTGGACACCGATGACGACGGCCTCGCGAATTTCGTGCTGCTGAATGCCAGCGGCGGCAATCTGCTGGCTCAAAGCCTCGAGCCCCGATTCGCCAACGACGCGCTGATGACCCTCGTGCTGGATGCCTCGCGGACCGGGACGGTCCTCGCCCCGGGCGACCTTCTGAATCTGCTCGACCCTGAATTCCGCGACACCGCGCCCTTCGGAAACCGCGTCGCCTTGCTCTCCGCCCCCATCAGCGCCCTGGAGCTTGGCACCGACCACACCCGGTTCCGGTATCGGGCCATCGCGACCAGCCGTTCCGACGGCGTGCGAACCGAAACGCCATGGGTGGACCACGACTTCGCGCATCCGGTGTTGGATGCCACGGCCGATGGGCTGCTGGGCACCCCGTTTTTCGACGCCGGGCGCGATCTGCGTGTCGTCGCGTTCCCGGATGAGGCCCGGCATCAGGGATACGGCCGCGAGCGGCCTTTGGAGGTCTTGGTGCTCCATCAACACGCGGACGGATCGGATCCGGTGGAACGAGTGACGCTCGATCTGGACGATCCCGACACCGACGGTGACGGCCTGCCGGACCTCTGGGAACTGGAATGGTTTGGGGACCTGGAAGCCACGGCCGACGGCGATGAGGATCAGGACGGCATCGCGAACCTGTCGGAATACCTTGCGGGAAGTCACCCGGCGGAAATCCGGCTGTCGCCCCCGGATGACGGGACGCTCACGTTGCGGTGGAGTGCGCCAACCGGGCGCCCCTGTCGTCTGGAGCGCGCGCTCCGCCTGGAGGGCCCCTTCGAGACCCTGCACCGGGAAATCCCGACGGTCCCAGGCTTCCTCGAGTTCGAGGATCCCGGAATGCCTCCGGATTCCGGGGTGGTCTATTACCGGGTGGTCGCCGAATAGTTCCGGAGTCCAAACCGGGCTCCGGTTCCCGCTTCCTTCAAAGCGCGGTGCATCCCAAGGTTCTCCGGAATGGCTGAACGGTTGATCAACGAAGTGCTCCAGCAACCGGACGCCGCGGTGGAGACCACGCTCCGCCCGGCGGGATTCTCGGAATTCACCGGCCAGGCCAAAACACGGGAACGCCTGGAGATCGGTGTCGAAGCGGCGCGGCGGCGGCGGGAGCCGCTGGACCACGTTTTGTTGAGCGGCCCTCCAGGTCTCGGCAAGACCACGCTGGCCCACATCCTTGCGAACGCCATGGGTGCCACCCTGCGGACCACCAGCGGCCCCACGCTCGATAAGGCGGCCGACCTCGCCGGGTTGCTGACCAACCTTGAGGAAGGCGACGTGCTGTTCATTGACGAGATCCACCGGCTGCAGCGGACGATTGAGGAATACCTCTACCCGGCGATGGAGGACTTCAAGCTGGACATCATCATTGACCAGGGGCCAAACGCCCGGAGCGTTCGGCTCAACCTGCCGCGCTTCACGCTGATTGGCGCCACCACCCGCGCCGGCCTGCTCAGCGCGCCGCTGCTGACGCGGTTCGCGATCCGCGAGCGGCTCGACTATTATCCGGCGGAGCAGCTGCAGGTCATTCTTGGCCGGGCGTCCGGATTGCTTGGGGTCGAAACGGATCCCCACGGAGCCTTGGAGATCGCCCGGCGCAGCCGTGGCACCCCCCGCATCGCCAACAACCTGCTGCGACGGGTCCGGGACTTCGCCCAGGTGCGCGGCGATGGCCGGATTACCCGCGAACTGGCCGACCGGGCACTGGCCATGCTCGAGATTGACAGCCACGGCCTCGACGAGATGGACAAGCGGATCCTCGAGACTGCGATTCTGAAGTTCGGCGGCGGACCGGTCGGGGTGTCGTCGCTCGCAGTCGCCGTCGGCGAGGAGGCCAACACCCTGGAGGAGGTCTACGAGCCCTACCTCATCCTCGAAGGCTACCTTCACCGCACTCCTCAGGGGCGCATGGTCACGGAACTCGCCTACCAGCGCCTTGGCCTCCGCCCCCTTGGCGCGCGCCAACCGGATCTCCTGCAACCCGATGCCCGATGAATCGCGCAACCGGCGCGAGACGTCCAACCCCGGGCCAATTCCGGGTGACTTGGCGTCCTTTGAAGCGCACCTTGATCCGAGGCCAATCCCACGAATGCTCGTCCCGATGAAGCGTCCCCTCATCCAGTTGCCCTCATGCCTTTGCAGCCTGCTCCTGGTCCTTTCCGGCGCCGCGCAGGCCGCGCAGGCCGCGGAACCGGTGGACTTCGGGAAGCACGTCGAACCCATCCTCATCCGCCGCTGCTCGGAGTGCCACGGACCCGACCAGCAGAAGTCCGGCCTCCGGCTCGATTCCCGCGGTGCGGCGCTGAAATCCGGCAAGTCCGGCAGGCTGGCCGTGGTCCCGGGAGAGCCCGAGTCCAGCGAGATGCTGCGCCGGGTGACCTCCACCGATCCCGACGAAGTCATGCCCACCAAGGGGCCTCCCCTGACCCCGGAAGAAGTGGCGGTGCTCCGGCAGTGGGTCGCCCAGGGCGCCGAATGGCCCGAGATGGATCCACGGTCCCACTGGGCTTTCCAACCGGTGACCCGCCCCGCCCCACCGGCAATGGAGGCGGAGCCCTGGGTGCGCAATGACGTGGACCGCTTCATCCGGACACGCCTCCATCAGGAACGCCTTGCCCCGCAACCCGAGGCGGACCGCCCGACGCTGCTGCGGCGTCTCAGTCTCGACCTGACCGGACTGCCACCGACCTGGCCGGAGGTTGAGGCCTTCGTCAACGACGCGTCGCCCGATGCCTACGAGCGCCAGGTGGACCGCCTGCTGTCCTCGCCCCATTACGGCGAGCACATGGCCCGGGGATGGCTCGATCTGGCACGCTATGCCGATTCCAACGGGTACCAGGTGGACCTCGCCCGCTCGATCTGGCCGTACCGCGAATGGGTCATCCGGGCCTTCAACCGCAACCAACCGTTCGATCAGTTCACCATCGAGCAACTGGCGGGCGACCTGCTGCCCCACGCCACGCTGGAGCAGCGCATCGCGACCGGGTTCAACCGAAACACCAAGGTCAACGACGAGGGGGGCGGCGACGAGGAGGAATACCGGACGAAGGCGGTGAAAGACCGGGTGGCAACCTTGGGCACCACCTGGCTGGGACTGACCCTGATGTGTGCAGAGTGCCACACGCACAAGTACGATCCCATCAGCCACGACGAGTACTATCGGCTGTACGCGTTCTTCAATTCCACCGCGGACGCCGGGAACTACAGCCTTGCTCCGACCGTGGATGTGCCCCCTCCCAACCTCACGCGCCCGCTTGAAGACCTGCGCCGGCGGATCGCCACGACGCGGGACGCGCTCGCCGCCGCGGAGGCTGCGCTGCCGGGGCGGCAGGCCGGGTGGGAACGCCGGCTTGCCGCAGGCGGACCCGTGTGGGAGCCACTCACCCTGACCAACATCGTCTCGTCAGGAGGCTCCGGGTACACCAACCTGCCCGATGGATCGGTCCTCGCCGTGGGGGTCAATCCCATCTACGACACGATCACCGCCGAGGCTGGAACCGACCGCACCGGCATCACGGCGGTCCTGCTGGAGGTGCTGCCCGATCCATCGCTGCCCAAGAACGGTCCCGGACGCTGGGGCCAGACCGGCAATTTCATTCTCGACGAATTCAGCCTGGATGCGGGGCCGATCTCGGATCCGGCGGCAGGGCTGACCCCCCTGATGTTTTCCGGGGCGGAGGCCGACTGGGAACAGCAGTACTACCGCGCCGAACACGCCGTGGACCGCAATCCCAAGACGGGCTGGGCCATCGGGCCGCGTTTCGGCCAGCCCCATTTCCTGATTGCCACGCTGGACGAGCCCGCGGGCATTGAAGGCGGCACCCGGTTGCGATTCCGCTTCGAGCACTACCACGGCAACAGCCACACCGTCGGCCGGTTCCGGATCTCGGTGACGCGCGACCCGGATCCGGTCCGACGCTGGCCGGTGGACCCGGGCATCGCGGCCCTGGCGTCCATCCCCGCCGACCACCGCACCGCGGAGCAACAACGCCAGCTCGCTGCCGCCCACCGCGACGGGTCCCCGGAGATCCGCACCCTGGAGCGTGAGCTCTTCCGGCTGAACCAGCGGGAGGCCGAACTCGCCTCCCGGAAATACACCACACCCGTGATGCAGGAGCGGGCGGAGCCGCGCGAGACGTACGTCCACGTCCGCGGAAACTTTCTCGAGAAGGGTCGCACCGTCACCCCGGGCGTCTTGGAAATCCTCCCGGCGTTGCCGAAAAGTCAACCGGTCAATCGCCTCGCGCTCGCCCGCTGGCTGGTGGACCCGGCCCATCCACTGACCGCCCGCGTCACCGTCAACCGATACTGGGAACGCCTGTTCGGCACCGGGCTGGTCAAGACAAGCGACGATTTTGGACGACAAGGGGAGCCTCCGACGCACCCGGACCTGCTCGATTTCCTCGCCACGGAGTTCATTCGAAGCGGATGGAACGTGAAGGCGATGCAGAAACTGCTCGTGATGTCGGCCACTTACCGTCAGGACGCCGCGACCGATGCCCTGCGGCTCGACCAGGATTTCTACAACCGCCTGTTGTCCCGGGGCCCCCGGTTCCGGATGGATGCCGAGATGATCCGCGACCAGGCACTTGCCGCCAGCGGCCTGCTGGTCCCCGACCTCGGGGGACCCAGCGTGTATCCGGTGCAGATACCCAATCTCTGGAAGGAGATCGGATTCCTGCGTCCCGAGATCGGCATGGATGAATGGCCCCAAAGCGAAGGTCCGGACCTCCATCGCCGCTCGATCTACACCTTCTGGCGTCGGGTGTGCACCTATCCGACGTACGCCACCTTTGATGCACCCAGCCGCGACGTGTGCGTGTCGCGCCGTCCCCGGACCAACACCCCCCTCCAGGCCCTCGCCGGCCTCAATGATCCGGTGTTTCTGGAGGCGGCGCGGGTGTTCGCGCAACGCATTCTGACCGAGGGCGGCCCGGATCCCGAGGCCCAGCTCCTGTTCGCCTTTCGGACCGGACTTTGCCGCAATCCGACCCCGGCCGAGCGGGACCGGCTGCTCCGGCTGCTTCGCCAGCAGCTCGACAGCTACACCCGGGAGCCGGCGGACGCCGCGGCGTTGATCCGAATCGGCAGCGCTCCGTGTCCGGATTCACTCGACCCCCGCGCCGTGGCCGCGTGGATGATCGTGGCCAACGTCCTGCTCAACCTGGATGAACTCCTGACCAAGGGATGACTCCGAACCGGCCTGCACCGCACCCCGAAATGTCTCCACTCCTCGACCGACTTCGCACCACCACTCGGCGCCGTTTCCTCGGCGGCTGCTCGACCGGCATGGGAGCCCTCGCCCTTGGCTCGCTCCTGAATGAGCGCCTGCTGTCCTCGGAAGCATCCCCCGCCGGATCGCCCGGCACCCATTTCGCCCCGAAGGCGAAAAACATCATCTACCTGTTCCAGTCGGGCGGGCCGTCCCATCTCGACCTGTTCGATTACAAGCCTGAACTGAACCGGCTCGAGGGGCAACCGGTTCCCGAGGAGCTGGTGAAAAATATTCGGCTCGCGCAGATCGGCAAGAATGCCGCCCTGCTGGGCACCCGTTACCAGTTTGGCCGTTACGGACAGTCCGGGGTGTGGTTGTCCGAGCTCCTGCCACACCTGCAGACCGTGGTGGATGAGGTCTGCTTCGTTCAGGGGTTCTACTCCGAGGCGTTCAATCATGACCCGGCGACCCTCTTCATGAACACGGGTGCCCAGTTGTCGGGCCGCCCGGCCATGGGCTCGTGGTTCAGTTACGGACTCGGCAGCGAAAACAAGGACCTGCCGGCGTTCGTCGTGCTGATGACCGGTGTCGGCCAGCCGCTCACCAACGCCGCCTGGGGCTCCGGGTTCCTGCCGACCGTCCACCAGGGAGTCCAGCTCCGTTCGCAGGGGGATCCGGTGCTGTTTGTGGGCAATCCGCCCGGAATGGGATCCGCGCGCCGTCGCCAGTCGCTCGACACCCTCAAGGAGCTCAACCAGATGCGGCACGACGTGCTGCAGGATCCGGAGATTTCCACCCGCATCGCGGCCTACGAGATGGCGTACCGCATGCAGACCAGCGTGCCCGAGGTGATGGACGTTTCGCGGGAACCCGCCGCCATCCACAAGGCGTATGGCACCACCCCCGGCCGCGCCTCCTTCGCGAACAACTGCCTGCTCGCGCGCCGGCTGGTCGAGCGCGGCGTCCGGTTCGTCCAGCTGTACCACCGCGGCTGGGATCATCATGGGGGGCCTGACGGCAACCTCGTGTTCGATCTTCGCAAGCGCTGTCTGGAGACGGACCAGCCCACGGTGGCCCTGATCCGGGACCTCAAGAACCGTGGGCTCCTCGACGAGACACTCGTGATCTGGGGGGGCGAATTCGGCCGCACACCGATGATGCAGGGCGCCCTGAAGCCCGATCAAATCGGCCGGGATCACCATCCGCACGGATATACGGTCTGGATGGCCGGAGGCGGGATCCGCCCCGGGATGATCCACGGCCGGACCGATGATTTTGGTTTCTTTGCCGTGGAGAACCGGGTGCATGTCCACGACCTGCATGCGACCATTCTGCACCAGTTCGGACTCGACCACACCCGCCTGACCTACCGGTTTCAGGGCCGGGATTTCCGCTTGACCGACGTACACGGCGAGGTGGTCCATGAGATCCTGGCCTGAGTCCGCACGCGGTGGCCACGCAGTCGCAATGCTAAGAATTCGAGATTGGCACCGGGAACGCTATGCTACCGGTGTGAATGCACATCGAAATCATCGCTGGCGGGCCACCCGCCGGAACTTCACCCAACTGGAGCGGCGCCGTCGGCGCGGCATGGAACTGCTCGCGAAGGGGTTGACCCAGGCGGAAGTCGCGCGGCGATGCGACGTGAGCGAGACCACGTCGTTCCGCTGGAAACAAGCCTGGCTGCGGAAGGGCCCAACGGCCTGGAAACGCGGACGGCTCGGAAGGCCACCAAAGTCCGGCGGGCACGCCTCGGATGCTGAGAGCCGCCGGGGTGTCGGACCGTCTCCCCGAAGGCGACTGATCGCCTGCCCGCCGCGATTCCCCCGACCCTGAGGTTGGACGCGCATCGCGCGCCGCGCCCGCGGACCTCAGACACACGAAGCGGTCGCCGGGGACCGCAGACGCTCGCGGAGCACCAAACCGTCCTTGGACTCAGGGTCGGGCTCAATCTTTTCCCACTGGCACGGCTGGAGCAACACGAACGCGTGCCGGACCCGGTTCGGCGCAACGAGGAATTCGGCGAGAATGGTGATCCGGACGGCACCGGTGGTCCGGAATGCATGGATCACGCCGGACCGGCCCTCGTCATCGAGAATGAAGCGAATCGGCCGATCGTTGAGAGACTCCGGGGAGAGCTGGTCTTTGGTCATGGCGTCGCTGGGCTGGCGAGTCTGAAAGAGAGATGCCCTGCATCCACCAGTCCCTTCCCGGAGCGACCCCGGCCCGATCCCTTGCGGCCCGTCTGGACACCGCAACGAAATCCGCCCGGAAAACGCCTCCATTCGTTCACCCGCTTGAGGACAGTAACTGCAGAAATACACGCCCCGTCAACCCCAAGTTCACAGGGGCCACCCGCGATGAAGCGCGTTCATCGGCACCGCGCTGGCACGATGGCCAGCGGCGAGCAGGGGCCCGGAAGCCTGGTCGCCGTCTTCGGAATTCCACCGGTGAGCCGGCTCGGGATCGGTGAGGCCGACAAGGGCCACGGCCAGCCAGGAACAAAAACCGACGACGCGGGTCCGGGCCCCCGGACGAAAGCGCCGGATCGCGTGGATCCGATGCAGCAACGGCTGGATGTCGGCCTCCTCATCGCCAAGCATCGGGGTGCTCATCTCCGGCGATACCGGATCCGCCGGCGCACCCACCCGGTCGAGGAGCTTCAAGATCACCTCTCCGTATCGCCGGCCGGAGCCGGGCTCCGACTCCAGGGCCCGCGCATCGCAATCCTCCTCCCGATCCGCACGAAGCTGCCGGGTGATGTGCCAGGCGATGGGATTGAACCAGTGGATCGTCTCAACCGCCGCCAGGAGCCAGTTCATTGCAAGGTCGCGACGGCTGAGGTGCGCAAGCTCGTGGAGAAACACCAGTCGAAGCTCCTCCCGGTCCAGCTCGCCGGCGAGGCCGCAGGGCAGAATCAGCCGGGGACGCACCAGGCCCAGCACGCAGGGCGCCTGAACCCTCCGGGACTCGAGCACCGAGACCGGTATCCGGCAGTCCGCCGCCGCCTTGCAATTCTGCAGCAGCCACCAGGTGTCCCATGAGTCGAGCGGACGCGCCGTGCGCTGCACCCACCAGGTCCACGCCGCCGCCCCGAGCATCCGAAGCCCCAGCACCCCGGCAACTGCCACCCACACCCATTGCACCGCCGGCATTTCCAGGAACCGGAGGAGCGGCAGCAGTCCCGGTTCGCCGGTCCCGGGATCCGGCTCCCCGCGGTCCATGATCCAGGGCACCTCAAAGAGGTTGAAGACGCTGACCGAGCTGGGGAGCGAGACCGGCCATGCCAGCCGGACGATCACCAGCATCCACAAACGGCACCGCCAACCGGCATCAAGCTGGTCCCCAAGCAGCCGGATCACCAGCCAGACCACCCCGGCAAGGATGGAAGCCTGCCACGAGGCCCGGACGAGATGGCCAAGAAACTCGGCGACGACGGGGGAATCCATGGCCTGAAGGAAAGCATCGCTCGGGCCAAGCCGAATCCGCAGGCTAACGTCCTTCGACCGCCTTTCGCAACTCCCTCACCTGCTTGGCGTTCAGCTTCCGGTTCTCCACAAAATGCGCCACCATCGTGCTCAGGGAGCCTCCGAAAACCCGGTCAAGGAAGGAGGAACTGACGGCGTTCACGCAGCTGCGCTCGTCCACGAGAGGCTTGTAGAGGTACGCGCGGCCCTGCTGCTCAAAGCCCAAGGCTCCCTTGCGGACCAACCGGTTCAGCAACGTCTTGGCCGTCACGGGGTGCCAGGTCGGATCCGACTTCACCAACTCGGCGATGATGTCGGCCGCCGTCACCGGCGCCTGCGCCCAGACGATGCGCATGATTTCCCATTCGGTTTCGGAGATGCGGGGGATGTTGGCCATTGCTGATTTTGGATGCAGAGGTTCGTGGTGGTGATCTGCACTGGGTTTATGGCCGTGAACACCTGAAGTCAAAGAAAAAGTTTCAGGGGGAACGTCGGGACGCGGACGGCCCGGTCTTCAAGCGGTCGCGAAAGTACTCGATCGTGCTGGTCAAGCCGTCCGGCAGGGTGACGACCGGCTCCCAGCCCAGCAGGCGCCGGGCGCGGGTGATATCCGGACGCCGCTGCTTCGGGTCATCCTGGGGCAACGGACGATGCACGATCCGCGACGGGGATCCCGTGGCCCGGAGGATCTCGCGCGCGAACTCCGCCATCGTCATCTCGACGGGATTGCCAATGTTGGTCGGCAGATGGGCATCCCTGGCCTTGCACATCATCAGCCGGTGGATGCCCTCGATCAGGTCCGAGACATAGCAGAAACTCCGGGTCTGGGTGCCGTCCCCGAAGAGGGTGATCGGGCGGTGCAGCAGGGCCTGGCTGATGAACGCGGGAACGACCCGCCCATCGTGCAACCGCATGCGGGGACCGTAGGTGTTGAAGATGCGCACAATCCGGGTGTCCACACCGTGCTCGCGGTGGTACGCCATCACCAGCGCCTCCGCAAACCGCTTGGACTCGTCGTAGCAGCCCCGGGGTCCGATGGTGTTGACGTTGCCCCAATAGGACTCCGCCTGGGGATGCACCAACGGATCCCCGTAAATCTCGGAGGTGGAGGTCAGCAAAAACCGGGCGCCCTTGGCCTTCGCAAGGCCGAGCGCCTTGTGAGTGCCCAGCGACCCCACCTTGAGCGTCTGGATCGGCAGCTCCAGGTAGTCCACCGGGCTCGCTGGCGAGGCAAAATGCCACACGTAGTCCACCGGGCCGTCGAGAAACAGGAACTCGGTGACATCCTGCTTGATGAAGCGCAAGTCCGCGTGGCCCGCAAGATGCGCGATGTTGTCCGTGCTGCCGGTGATCAGGTTGTCAATGAGGACCACACGGTGGCCCTCGGACAGCAGGAGATCCACAAGGTGCGACCCGAGGAACCCGGCGCCGCCGGTGACCACGGAGGTCGGTTTCCGGGCCGTGCCCCGGGATTTGTTGGAGGGGGATTTCATGGGAGAACGTCGGAGATCCCGCCGCCCGCAGTCGGGGCGTGAGGGCTGAACATCGGGGTTAGTGGGTCCGCGCTCATTTGGCCCCGGCGCCGGTGAAGACGGCGGGGACGGTGCGGAGGAGGATCTTCAGGTCCAGCCAGAGGGACCAGTTGTCAATGTATTCGAGATCCAGCCGCACCCATTCCTTGAAGTCGCGAACCTCGTTGCGCCCGCTCACCTGCCACAGACACGTCAGCCCCGGCTTGACGCTGAGGCGCCGCCGGTGTGCCGGGTCATCAAAGCGCCGGACCTCGTCCAGCGGCAGCGGACGCGGCCCGACCAGGCTCATGTCGCCGCGCAGCACGTTGATCAACTGGGGCAGCTCATCCACCGACCACCGGCGCAAAAACCGCCCCAGCGGCGTCACCCGGGGGTCGTTCGTGACCTTGAAGACCGGTCCGGACATCTCGTTGAGCTGTTCGATTTCCCGTTTGAGCTGCTCGGCATTGGTCACCATGGTCCGGAACTTGAGCATCGTGAACGGGC
The DNA here is from genome assembly GCA_019634635.1 of Verrucomicrobiia bacterium. Classification (NCBI taxonomy): domain Bacteria; kingdom Pseudomonadati; phylum Verrucomicrobiota; class Verrucomicrobiia; species Verrucomicrobiia bacterium. The sequence goes on along the minus strand of JAHCBB010000006.1, from coordinate 52,737 downwards.
TGCCATTGAGCCCGGCACGCTGCTGGCGGAACAGCACGGGACCGGGCGAGGTCAGCCACACCAGCAGAGCCACCACCAGCAATGGAACCGCCAGCAGCACCAGCAGGAGCAACGCGCCGACAAAATCCATGCCCGATTTCACCAGCGCCTGCCAGGAGGCGTCCGGACCCGTCCGGAACACCAGCACCGGATGGCCGGCCAGTTCATCCACCGACGTTTGGGACAGCCGGGTCTGGAAGAAGTCGGCCAGCAGCCACACCTCGACCCCCTCCAACTCGCACGCCAGGATGGACTGTTCAATCTCGCTGAACATCACCTGCCGGGGGATGACCAGTACGGCGTTGGCGGAGGTCTCGTGCAGCATCTCGGCCAGGCGCGCCGGCGGCGTGTCCGCCAGGTTCACCCGGGCGATGATCTGAAACTGCCCGGCGGAAACCGAGGCCACCAGGCGCTCGACTCCAGACGTGTCCCCGGGCTGGCCGAGCACGATGACGCGCTTGCGGAGGGCGTTGCGGCCCAAACGCGAGATGGCCCACCAACGGACCAGTTCCTCCTTCAAGAACACCAGGCAGACCGACAGCGGAAGGAACAAAAGCAGGACCCCGCGGGCTCCCTCGGTCTTGCGGATGAACAGGGCGGTGATCAGTGCAACGGTGATCCAGGCCGCCCCCTTGAGGAGATGCCAGAAAGTCTGCCGCCGGGAATGCAGCAGGGGTCGCGAGTAAAACCCCTGAAGCTCGAGGGCCGGGGGGGTCAGGGGCACCACCACCGCCAGCAGCCACAGATAGGCGCTCAGGGGGTCAATCTTGTCACTCGGGTCCAGGGCCGGCAGCGACCGAATCCAGTGGGCCAGGATCAGCGCGCCCCCAAACAACACCGCATCCAGCAGCTTTTGGAGCTTTGCATAGAGTTGCCGCTGACCGCGGAGCATGACCCGCAAATCCTGCCGGTTCGGCCGGGAAATAGGTAGCCAGAAAGCTTTCGGTTTCCACCGCCCCGGCTGATCCGGATCCTTCACAACCTCCCGCCGCAAGCCGCAGCGACAGCCGCTTGCCAGGGCGGCGGGGGCAATTCCAAGCCGGGCCTGCCGGGTTCGCCTGCCTGTCGCAGGTCGCGGGGCCACGGCCGTCAGGCGGGCATTGCGGCCCGCCGCAGCAGCATGTGGGCGACGCTTCCGGGCTAGGGATTCGCCGCGACGTCGAACCTCTGGAACTGGGGCACGCTCGCCACGATCAGCGCCTTCAACCGGGCATAGGTGGCCTCCTCGTCCCCCGGCACACATTGGGCGAAGTACGAGGCGTACGACCAGCGTTGCAACACCCCCTCGGTGACCAGTTCGCGCATCAGGAGCAGCGTGCGCTCCGCCTGGCTGGCCGTGACCTCGCCGTCCGCCGCAAACCAGAACACATACACCCCCGCCGTCCGCCGCGGCAGGCCGTCGGGCCCCTTGTGGTCGAACACCGCATCAAATCGCCGCACGGGCAACTGCCGTCCGTCTGCCAGGGGAATGGTGTCGTACCGCTTGTTCTGGATCATCCAGCCCGCCCCCGTCAGACAAAAATCCGGTTGATGGATGCTCGTCCGGTCCCGGCCCATCAGCACGACCGAAACCTGCGCGGTGAAGTCATCGTCCTGTGACCGGTAGATCTGCCGCCCGAACGAGGTGTCCGGAGGCAGCCCCGCAAGCTCCTGGTCGGTGATCACCCCCGGCCGTGCTTCGAATCCGGGAATCAGGGTCGGCAGGAACACTGAATTGGTGCGGGTGATGCGGCCGTCGGCGGAGATCAATGGCATGGGAACCAGTCGCACGGCGGGCGCCCCCAGGGTTTGACGATCCCGCACGCGCACCAGCAGGGCGAAGGTGCCGCCCATCAGCGCCACGGCGATGGCGAGGAGGACCAGGGAACCGCGGTTCATGCTGGGGAACGGGATGCCGTTGGCGGGGTGTCCGGCGCCGACGCCTCCGGAGCGGCACTCGACGCGGGCGGGGGTCCTCCAGAATCCGCCCGTTCCCGAAGCATCCAGCCCAGGGTGAACAAACACCCGAGGGCGCCCAGGTAGGTGATGAAACCGAAATGGGTCTCGATCATCTTCCCCGCCGCCTCCCCAAAGGCCTCGCCCACCGTGAAGACCACCACGAGGCGGACCACATTGCCGGCAAGGGCGAACGGCACCGAGGAGGCAATCAGGAGCGCCCGGCGCCAGACCGAATGGAAATTCATGAAGGCGTACACCACCGACAGCAGCAACACCACACTGGCGCTGCGCATGCCGCTGCACGCGGCGGCCACATCGAACTGAAACCCGGCGGCGCCATTGCCGGGGTTGTGAAACACCGAAGTCCCCTTCCGCAGAAGATCCAGCCCCAGCACGGAATTGCAGAAATCCACCGACAGACGCGTGGACAGCAGCCTCAAATGAAACGTCGGGCCGTCGAGATACGTCGCAATCGGGATGGCGAAGATCAGGAGAAACCACGGAAACAGGGTCGCACGCAACCATGCCGGCCCCCAGAACACCCCCATCAGTCCCCAACTCCCGACGATGAACCCGACGACGGACAGGCGCACCTGCTGGCCGACATACCCGATGCAGTGCAGCAGCAGGCCGGACGCCACCAGCACCAGCGCCGGGCTCCAGGGACGCTTGGGCACTGCGGCCAACTCGGCCCGGCGCAGGTACATCAGGGCCAGCACCAGGAACGGCACGAACGGCGCCAGTTCGTCGCCCATCTCACCCACCGACTTCAGCTGGTACCAGCCCGTGAGCCACCCGAACATGGACGGATTGTTCACATAGCCGAAGGACGAGTTGCCCATCAGGTGAAACAGCACACACCACGACGCCAGCGCGACCCCGAGGGCCGCCCGGTCCGGCAGGGACTCCCAAAGCTGACGCAGTTCCTTCACACGTTGACGATCGGCGGCGGAAAGAAAGGCGGCGCGACGCCACGGTGCAAGCGCAATTGCCCGACGGCACGACACCAAGTCCATGAGGACTCCCCGGGGTCCGGCTCAGATCTGGAAGTCCACAGACACCCCCCGGTCCCGTTTGTTCATCACCCGCACCCGGACGTCCTCCATGAGGACCAGGCTCTGCGGTGGCACGCTTTCCATCAGGAACACATTCGCCCCGATGGTGCTGTCGTGTCCGATCACGGTGTCGCCGCCCACGATCGTCGCATTGGCGTAGATCGTCACATGGTCCTCCAGGGTGGGGTGCCGCTTGGTTCCCCGCAGCGCCTGCCCGGCGGCCAGGGACCGCGCCACCAGTCCCACCCCCTGGTAGAGCTTCACATGGTGTCCCAGCTCGGCCGACTCGCCGATCACCGTCCCCGTGCAGTGATCCACAAAGAAATGGGAGCCAATCCGGGCGCCAGGGTGGATGTCCATGCCGGTGCGGCTGTGGGCCCACTCGCTCATGATCCGCGGCAGCAGCGGCACGCCCTGCCCATGCAGCACATGGGCCATCCGATGAACCGCAATGGCCTCGATGAACGGGTACGCCACGATGACTTCCTCGCGCGTCCGCGCCGCAGGATCCCCGGCAAAGGCCGCCTCCACGTCCGTCTGCAACAATTCCCGCACCGCGGGAAGCTGTAGCAAAAACCGGATCGCCGCCTCGTGCGCCGCCGGACGCGGGTCGCGGTCCGAACCCTCCGGACACCCAAAGCAGCCCAGGCACTTGTAGATCTCGTCTTCCAGCCGTCCCGCCACGGAATCCAGCCGCAACGCCGTCTCGGCCTGCAGCTCCGAGGAATGCGCCACCTGCTCGTCGAAGAAACCGGGAAACAACAGCCGCAACAGGTCCAGGGTCACGGCGACCACACCGGCCCGCGACGGGAGGTTGGCCCCATCGAGGTGATTGATGCCGCCATGCCGCCGGTAGCTCGCCAGCAGCGCCTGCGTCAGGTCCTTGATCGGATAATGCACCGCAGGACCACTCTCCACGGAACATCCCGGCCATTCAACCGCCCCGTCACCGCGCCTCCTGGCGCGTCCCCGACCCCGAGCTTGCACTCGCCGCCGCCGCCGGACCCGGCCCATCCTCCGCGCGATGATCCCGCTTCCCAACACGCGTCACTGTTTCGTCTGCGGCCTTGAAAATCAGGGAGGCTTCGCCCTCCAGGTCTTGCGCGAGCACCAGGCCGCCGTGTCCCGGTTCCGGTTCCGACCGGACTGGTGCGGCTTCCCGGGAACCGTTCACGGCGGCCTGGTGGCCACCGCACTCGACGAAATCATGGTCTGGGCGGTCGGTGTGGCCAGCGGCCGGATGACCTACTGCGCCGAACTCTCGGTCCGCTATCAGCGCCCCACCCGGCCGGACGTCGAAGTCACCGCCCGGGGCGAACTCACCGCAAACCGCCGGGACCGGCTGTTCCTCGCCAGCGCCACCCTCGTGGATCCCGAAGGCACACTGCTCGCCGAAGCCACCGGCAAATACCTGCCGGTCCCTGAGGAACTCCTGCCCGACATGCTGGCTGATTTTGTCGGGGACCCCGCGTCCGTATTTCGTGCCGCGTCCGGGATGCCGGACGCGTCGGGGCCGGCGAACTCCTCCTCCACCACCCCCCCGCCCCCTTGACGTCAGAACGTGCCGTCCGCGGTGAAATCAGGATTCCTCTTGCCAACCTCCAACTGTTTGCGTTGACTCCTACACGAACTCCCGTCGCTCCAGTCATGCACTCCCCTTCACCGTCGGATTCCAGGCTCCGGAGGTCTCGTCATTCCGGATTCACCCTCATCGAACTCCTCGTGGTGATCGCCATCATCGCGATCCTTGCGGGCATGCTCCTGCCTGCGCTCGGCAAGGCGAAAACCAAGGCGCAGGGCATCTCCTGCATGAACAACTCGCGCCAGCTCATGCTGGCTTGGAAGCTGTATTCCGGCGACAACGGCGACCGGTTGGTCGGTGCCGCCAACTGGAACCCGCCCGGGGGCGGCGTCGTGCCCAACTGGACGGGCGGCAGCTGGCTCGACAACACCCGCGCCCGCGAGAATGACCCCAACAACTGGGATCACGATGCCTACACGAGGAAGAGCGTCCTCTGGCCCTACTGCGGCGGGTCGCTCGGCATCTGGCATTGCCCGGCCGACTACACGATGGCGTTCAACACCCGGGAGCGGCGTCGGGTGCCGAGAATCCGCAGCATGTCCATGAACAACTGGGTCGGCGGGCCCCCGTGGAGCGCCTCCGGACCCCGCTGGAGGGTGTATCTGCGCGAATCCGACATCCAGGTTCCTGGACCCGCCCAGACCTTCGTCCTGCTCGACGAACGTGAGGACTCGATCAACGACGGATACTTCGTGGTGGATATGCAGGGGTTCGTGGAGGGCAATCCCGACAGCATGCGCCAACTCGTGGACTATCCCGCCGCCTACCACAACGGCGCCGCCGGGTTCGCCTTCGCCGACGGCCACTCGGAGATCAAGAAATGGCTCTCGGCGGAGTTCCGACGTCCGGTGCGCAGGGGGGTCCTGCTGGCACTCAACATCCCCATCGGGAACAAGCCGGACCTGAAACGCGACGTGTATTGGATGGCCGATCGCAGTACACGCCAGCCGTAGGTCACCGCACGCCATCCTCCCACTGGGCCTTCCAGGCCTTCGGAAACGGCAACTTCCAGAGGGATCCGAGCAGCACCGCACGGACCTCCGGGCGCGGCACCTTGATTCGCTGCTCCGGATCCAGAATGGGTCCGGCACGAAGTCGGCGCAGGGTGCGGATGCCCAACAGCACAGGCCACGCGCACGCCAGGCGCAGCCGGTACCGGGAGCGCGGCAGCGTGTTGGTGTAGCGCCAGCCGGCCTCCAGATGGCCAAGGGCCCGGACGCACCAGGCCTCATGGATTGGGCGCAACGCCGCCCCCGCCGCCGGATCGAGCAGATCCCCCGGGGTCAGGCCAGCCGCCTGCAGGTCGGAGGCCGGCAGATAGCAGCGGCCGTTCCGTAGGTCCCGGGGCAGATCCCGGAGGATGTTCACCAGTTGCAGTCCGCGGCCGAGGCGAATCCCATCCTCAAGGAACAGCCGGTCGTCCATCACTGCCGCCGGAAAACAGCGTCGCCGGGTCACCCGGGTCCAGAACTCGCCCACACAACCCGCCACCCGGTAGGTGTAGTCGTCCAGCTCCGCCTCGGAGTTCAGGCAGCCGATCTCCCCCGGGCGGTCCCCAAAGCGTTTCAGATCGAGCTCCTGACCCCCGGTGATGATGTCCAGTACCCGGCGGATCTCCTCGCGATCGTCGGGAGCCTGTCGCACCAGGCATCCGACGGCCTCTTCGATCTGCAACAGCAGCTGACGCTCCGCCGTCGGTGTTCCATCCGGGAGGGCGTCCGCAAGATCCGAGAAATCGCAGCGCTCCACCCGGCGACCCAGGATGCGTTCGCGCAGCCGGGACAGTGCTTCAAGCCGCTGCGGCATCGGGATCCGTCCGGAGTCGGCGAGGGTATCCGTCGTCCGCGCGAGCAGGTAGGCGAGTCCGATGATGGGACGGACCGATCGGGGCAGAACCCCGAGGGTCAGGTAAAAGGATCGCGAAGTCTGCTGCAGCAACCGCCGAAGTTCCCTCGGCAGCGGTGGGGGCGGCCCGGTCGGTTCAGAATGGCGGATCAATCGCACGTCGCGCGGCGACCCAATCAATCTGGCGCGGAATCGCAAGCGCAACCGGGTCCAAACCCGGAGGGACCCGAACCAACGGCCTCCGGATTCCCCGGGAATTCGCACTTGCAGCATGCCGTGAGTCCGCAACGATTTCCTCGCATCATGCACCTGCGTTCTCCCGCCACCTCGCGCTCCGTCATCACCGGCCTCCTCCTTGCCGCGCTGGCGCTGGCCATCACCCCCCTGCAGTCCACAGCCCAGCCCCAGCAGCAGCCGCCGCCCGGCTTCACCCCGTTGTTCAATGGCCGGGACCTGACGGGGTTTCGCGGTGGCGACACCTACGACCATCGCAAACTGCTGGCGCTGCCCCCCGCGGAACGCGAGGCCCTGATTGCGAAGTGGACCGCCTCCATGAACGAGATCAATCCGAAGACCGGCAAACCGCACTGGTACTTCGAAAATGGCGAACTGGTGAATGACGGCTTCGGGGCATATGCCACCACCGAGAAGGACTACGGGGATTTCGAGCTGCTGATTGACTACCGCACCGTGCCGCTGGCCGACTCCGGAATCTACCTCCGTGGCGTGCCGCAGGTGCAGATCTGGGATTCGACGGAAAAGGAGAAGTTCAACATCGGGGCGGACAAGGGTTCCGGCGGCCTCTGGAACAATTCCCCGGGCGCCCCGGGCAAGGACCCCCTCGTCAAGGCCGACAAACCCTTCGGCGAATGGAATTCGTTCCGCATTCGCATGGTGGGTTCGCGGGTGAGCGTGTGGCTCAACGGACAACCCGTGGTGGAGCACGCGGTCCTCGAAAATTACTACGACCGCTCGCAGCCGGTCCCGGTGACCGGGCCGATCCAGCTCCAAACCCACGGCGGCGAGATCCGCTGGCGCAACGCCTTCATCCGCGAAATCCCCCCGGATGAGGCCACGCGAATCCTCTCCGAACCGGGTGCGGCGCGTTTCGAGCCGGTCTTCAACGGACGCGACTTCACCGGCTGGGCCGGCCCCCTCGACAACTACGAAATCGTGGACGGCGCGATCCGGTGCAAGGAGCAGAAGGGCGGCACCATTTTCACCGCGAAGGACTACGGCGATTTCGTGGTCCGCCTCGAATTCAAGGTGCCTCCCGGCGGCAACAACGGGCTGGCCATCCGCTATCCGGGCCAGGGTGATACCGCCTATGCGGGGATGTGCGAGCTCCAGGTGCTTGACGACCACTATGAAGCCGTGACCGGTTCGAAGCTCGATCCGCGGCAAACCCATGGATCGGCCTACGGCATGGCCGCCGCCGCACGCGGGTTCCAGCGCCCCGCTGGCGAATGGAACTTCCAAGAGGTCACCGTGAAGGGCTCGAAGATCCGGGTGGAGTTGAACGGATTCGTCATCCTCGACACCGACCTGGCCGGCATTGCCGAGTTCATGGCCAACAGCCCGCACCCGGGCAAGGACCGGACCCGCGGGCATTTCGGGTTCGCCGGCCACAATGATCCCGTGATGTTCCGCAACGTCCGCATCCAGGAGCTCTGACTCCAGCCTTCCGAGGTCGTCGCCCCCTCATGGATGCCGCCACGTCCGCAGTCTGGATCACCGGCGCCGGCGGACTCATCGGGTCCCACCTCGCCCGGTTGGCGGCACGCGCCCTGCCCGGGCGCCGCATCCTTCCGCTCGCCCGTCCGGACCTCGACCTCACCGACACCGGGGCGGTGGCGCGTCGCTTCCAGCAGGACCAGCCGGGCATCGTCCTTCATTGCGCCGCCCTGAGCCGGTCGCCGGCGTGTCAGGCAGACCCCGCACGCGCCCGTGAACTGAACGTCGAAGTCCCACGGCGGCTCATCCGCCTGTCGGCGGAACTCCTGTTCGTCTTCTTCTCCACCGACCTCGTGTTTGACGGGACGACCGGAAACTACCGCGAAGAGGACACCCCCCGCCCGCTCCTGGTTTACGGCGAGACCAAGGCGGCCGCCGAGGCCATCGTCCAAACCCATCCCGCTCACCTGGTGATCCGCACCTCGGTCAACGCCGGCGATTCGCCGACCGGCGACCGGGGGTTCGATGAGGAACTCCGCAATGCCTGGAAATCGGGACGGGAGGTCCCACTGTTCGACGACGAATTCCGGGCACCCATCGCTGCACCGGAAACCGCCCGGGCAGTCCTCGACCTGGTCCGCGCCGGGGCGCGAGGGATCTACCATGTTGCGGGCAGCGAACGGATGTCGCGATGGGAGATGGGCGACCTGCTCGCCGCACGGCATCCGGACCTGCAACCCCGAATCCGTCGGACGTCCCTGAAGAACTTCCAGGGGTTTCCCCGCCCCGCAGACGTGACGCTCGATGTTTCCAAGGTCGCCGCCGCCGTTGGCCGGCCGATGCCCCGGTTCCGGGACTGGCTGGCCGCGCAACCCCGGCCCGGGTCCGGCGCCGGTTGATCCGCCCATGCCCGGCCCTCCGGACACGCACCGTCCCTACCGGGGACGCCTGGCACCATCGCCCACCGGGCGGCTCCATCTGGGACACGCCCGCACTTTCTGGACGGCTCACTGCCGGGCGCGCGCGTCCGGCGGAACCTTGGTCTTGCGCAATGAGGATCTCGATCGCGACCGGGTGCGTGCCGCGTTTGTGGACACCATGTTGCAGGACCTGCGCTGGCTGGGCATCGAGTGGCAGGAAGGTCCCGACCTCGGCGGCCCCTTCGGGCCATACAACCAGAGCGACCGGCTGCCGGGGTACCGCGAGGCGTTCCAGCAACTGCGCAATTCCGGACACCTCTTTCCATGCACCTGTTCCCGGCGCGACATCCAGGCGGCGCTCCAGGCGCCGCACGCCACGGACGAAGAACCGATTTACCCAGGCACCTGCCGCACCCGGTCCGCGGCTCCAGACGCTGTCCGGACCTCCTGGCGGTTCCGGGTGCCTGCCGGGCGTACCGTGTCCTTCGTGGACGCCCGGGCAGGAGTCCAGGCATTCGTCGCCGGACGGGACTTCGGGGACTTTGTCGTGTGGCGCCACGATGACCTGCCGGCCTATCAGCTTGCCTGCGTAGTGGACGATGCCGCGATGGGCATCACCGAGGTCGTGCGCGGTGCCGACCTGCTGATCTCAACCGCCCGCCAGTTGCTGATCTATGAGGCGCTGAACCTCGCACCCCCGCAGTTCTTCCACTGCCCGCTGCTGACGGACGATCGAGGCGTCCGCCTCGCGAAGCGCCATGCGGCGCTGAGTCTGGAGTCGCTCCGCGAAGCGGGCCACGACCCTGGAGAACTCCGTGCCACCTGGGAAACGCCGTGCGATTCGGGCGAGGGTGACGGCACCTCTGCAGGCCGATGAATCCGCTCCCGACCCGCGGCGTGCACTTCACGGAATCGCATGTCACTCAAGGCGTGCCGGCGCTTGGGGATTTGTTGAGCGGCACTTTCGAGCTCCCGTACCGGTGCGCATCGGTCACCAGCCCGGCACCATCGCGTGCCCCACACTGATTCGGGTCACGCACGACCTGGCACCAGCCGGGTCGGCACATACTGGCTCAAGGGCGGTTGGAGTGGCTGGCCGAACGGACGGAGCGTGGGAATCCACATCCCGGAATTTCCAGTGCCCTTCGGGCCTCGACACCGGTATGAACCCGACTATGGATTCTTCCCAGGTGCCCGGCGACGGCGGGGTGACCCTCGTGTACCGCCGGCAGGATTTCGACGATGGCATTCCTCACGACTTCCCCGACGACCTGCGCGCCTGGCAACCCGCCGTCCGGCTGCTGCGTCAGGTGTCGGAGGCTGCCGACGCCTTGCCCGGAGACGCCGCCCCGAATCCCGAGGCCCGGATCGTGGCCCGGATCGTCCTGTGGTGTCTGCTGACAGGCCGCTACGCTTCCTGGGACATGGAGGCCCTTTGTGCCGAGGAACCACTCGCCCGGCACCTTGCCGCAGGGCTGACCCCCTCGCATGCGGACCTGCATCAGTATCGGAGGCGCCACGAAGCGGCTTTGACATCCGCCATGAGTCACGTCCTGCGGGAGGCGATTGCCAACCGCACCGGCGCCCACGTCGTCACCGACTGTGACGCCGAGGCGGCTCGCCGGTATGAGCGGGCCCGCAATGCCGACGCCATCGGCCCCAACTGAATCCCCTCGCCACCGCCGCGCTGCCTTCCACAGGTCACGGTCCGGTTGGTGTGCTGCCAGGGGACCAGTTGCGTGAACACCGCCTTCCAGAAAGACTCCGATTCACTGTGTGCGATGGCCACCTGCCGCCGGGCCCAGGCGTCGGCACGGCGGGCGCGGATGGTGAAGGCGATGCTGACGACGGTGACGGCCAGCGGCAGGACGGCGACGGCGCCAGCGGCACCCACCCGGGACGGGTGCCGCCGGTAAAACAGCTGGGGCTGGTAGCCCAGCGTGGGGGGTGCCGCGGTGACCGGCTCCCGGTTGAGGTGCCGCCGCAGGTCGGCTGCCAGGCCGTTGGCGGTGGCGGGGCGGCGATCGCGATCCCGTGCCAGCGCCTTCACCACGATCAGGTCCAGCTCGCGCGCGACGACACGGGCGGTGTCAAACATCGCTGCGGAACGCTTCCGCGTTGTCATCAGGCGGCACGTTTGGAACGTTCGGCGGGTGGCAATTGTGTTCTGGTTGTTCGGACGCTCTGGCGCCGGCAAGACAACCCTCGCCAACCTGTTGTGCCGGGAACTGCGCGCGGGGAACCGGCCGGTGGTGTTCATTGACGGCGATCTGGCGCGCTCCGGGCTGAGCTCCGACCTGGGCTTTACGCCCGGTTCGCGCACCGAGAATCACCGGCGCGTCGCCGAAATGGCCCGATTGGTCAGCGAACAGGGCATCACGGTGGTGGTGGCCACCATGGCCCCGGAATACGAACAACGGGACCGCGTCCGCCAGGTGCTGGGCGACCGGATGGTCTGGGTGCATGTGGAGGCCCCCCTGGAGGAGTGCTTGAAGCGCGATCCCAAGGGTCTGTATCGCAAGGCCCAGGCGGGCAAATTGGACCTCCTGCTCGACTATCCTTTCGATCCACCACGGGCCAACGAACGCGACTTCATCGTCAACACCGCCACCGCGCCCGTTGAAGCGTGTCACCGGCAGCTGCTTGCAGAGGTCCTTCGCCGGCTCGGCGCACTCGAGTCGCCCGCGCCGCCCCAACCCCCTTCCCCCTCCGGGCAATGAGCGGCGTTTCGCGTCGGAACCTTTTCCGCCTGTTCGCAAAACCGCTCGCCCCGCTGCACCCGAAACCGGCGCCCGAGACCCGTCCCGATCCCACCCGGGTGGCGGTCATCCAGGGGCGCCACTGCACCGCCATCTATGACGGCTGCCGCCGCTGCGTGGACCAGTGCCCGGTGCCTGGCGCCCTCGTCATGGACGCGGGACTTCCCATGGTGGACCCGGGGGCCTGCAACGGCTGCACCGTCTGCCAGCAGGTCTGCCCCGCACCCACCAATGCCGTGCGGATGCTTCCGCGTCCTTAGGGGTCCCCTTCCCCTCACCCGCCCGGCGGCTGAGCAGCTGGTCCTCCGGTTCGGGGGGCCCCGGGCCTGAAGGGGGGACGCCTGAAGGGGGGACGTTTCCCGGCGGCCCGCCGACACGCGGTGGTCAACCGCCGCCGCGAATGACGGAGAGGACGGCGGACTCGGGCTGCAGGTAACGCTCGGCCACGGCCCGCACTTCATCGAGATTCACCGCGGCAAATCGTTCGTCGTCGCGGTCCCCATGGTCGAATCCAAGGCCATGCAGCTCATCCAGGGCGGCGGCGAGGGCCGTTTGTCCGAGGTCCTGACGGGCAATCTTCCGGTGCCCGATGACCTTGGCCTGGGCCCGCGCAAGCTCCTCCGCGGTGAGTCCCTCCAGGCACAGCGAGGCCGCCTGGGCGCGCAGCTCCTGCTCGACGCGTTCGCAGTGCCCTGGGGAGGTGCCACAGTAGAAGGCGAAGTAGCCCGGAGTCCTTCCGACGAAATGGGACGCGCCCACGTAGTAGGCGAGACCGAGTTCATCCCGGATGCGCCGGAAGAGCCGGCTGCCGAGGTCGGAGCAGGCCTCCTGCAACAGCTCCAGCGGGTACCGGTCGGCCCCGTCGAACGTGGTGCCTTGAAACCCAAGCACGATCACCGCCTGTTCCTTGTCGCGGCAGACCTCGGACCGCGGGGCGCCCCGCTCTCCCCGGCCCACGGTCCACGTCGGTGCGCCGCCGGAGGAGGGCCAGTCCCCCAGAATGGCCTCCACAGCGCCGCGGACTGCATCGGCATGGATGTCGCCATAGACGGCGAAGACCGTGTTTTCCGGTGTGACCAGCCGGGCGTAATGACGCCGGAGATCCGCCACACCGAGACGCGAGACCGCGGGTTCGGTTCCGTGCACATCCAGCCCGTACCCGGCGTCCCCGAACAGGCTGCGGCGCATGGCCTGAAACGCGCTGGCAAGCAACTGGTCGCGCTGCCCGCGGATGGCGGCGAGCTGGGTCGCCCGTTCGCGATCCAGGGCCGGCTCGGGAAACGCCGGATGCCGCAGCACCTCGGCCACGAGCTGGAGGCCGGTCTCGAAGTCATCCCGTAACACCTCCGCCGAAATCCCAAAGCTGTTGTTTCCTGCGAAGGGATCCAGGCTGCCGCCGAGGCCTTCGATCTCATCGGCCAGTTGTTCCCCGGTGCGGCGCGTGGTGCCCTTGACCAGCAGGCGGGACAACAGGGCCGTGATGCCGTTGTCGGTCACTGATTCGGACAACACCCCGCCTCCGATCGCCGTGCGAAATTCAACGAACGGCAGCCGGTGGTCCTCTTTCACCAGCAGCCGGAGGCCGTTGGGCAGGGTGAACTTGCACACCGGGTGTTCGGCAAACGCCGTGGTCACCGATGCAGCGGGGGGCACGGCGCCACGAGGCAGCAGCGCCACGGCCGTCCGGTTGGTCTCCGTGAGGTACTCGCGGGCGACCCGCCGCAGGTCCTCGGGCACCAGCCGGACCACCGCCGCCAGGTAGCGCTCGCTGAAGCCCAGGTCATTGGCGAGGATCCAGTTGGCGCCCAGGTCCATCGCCTGGCCTTCCATGGTCTTGCGGGAGGAAAGCATGCCGGCCGTAAACTGCTTCACCGCCTTCGACAGCTCGGTGGACGAAACCAGCTCGATCTTCATCCGCTCCACTTCGGCCAGGATGCCGTCGCGCGCCGCGGCGGCCTTGTCGCCGTCGCAGACACTGCTGACCCCGAACAGGCCCTCCAGCCCGGGCGAATAGATCCACGCGTTCACCGAATGGGCAAGACCCGCCTCCTCATGGACCGCGCGGTACAGCCGGGAGCTGCGGCCGCTGCCCAGGAGGGTCGAGAGTACGTCCAGGGCCGCGATGTCCGGGTGGCGGGGTTCCGGTATGTGCCACGCAAGGTGCAGGTGGCCGAGTTCGATGGGAGCCTCCTCCATGACCTCGCGCGGGGCGGTCTGGACCGGCTCGATGGCCGGTGAGGCCACGGGCACCGGGCGCGCTCCGCAGCCCGCATACGCCGCGGTGATCCGGGCCAGGACCGCCTCGGTATCGAAGTCACCCACCAGGACGAAGAAGCAATTGTTGGGGGCGTATTTCTCGGTGTAGAAGGCGACGAGGTCTTCGCGGGTCACACGGTTGAAGATGTCGGGCACGCCAATGACCGGATACCGGTACGGGCTTCGCGTATAGGCCGTTTCGAAGAGCCGGCGTCCGGAGCGCCGTCCGGGATCATCCTGCCCCATGTCCATTTCCCGCCGGATGACGTCGAGTTCGCGGACCAGTTCGTCTGCAGGAAGCGTGGCGTGTTGAAGGATGTCGCAGAGGATGTCCACCGCCACGAGCACGCCGGTATTGGGGACATTGATATAGTACACCGTTCGGTCGAACGACGTGAAGGCATTGATGTAGCCGCCGGCGGACTGGACTTCCTGGTCAATACGACCCGCGGGACGGGTCGTGGTCCCCTTGAACAGCATGTGCTCCAGAACGTGCGACAGGCCCGCGCCCAGCCAGCGGCCCTCATCAATGCTGCCCGCACGGCACCAGGCCTGGGCGCTGACCACCGGGGCGCTGCGATCCTCGCGGAGGATCACCTCCAGACCATTGGGCAGGGTCACCAGACGGACCCCTGGGGGCATGGCGAGCACGCGGTCGGCAGGCGCGGACGGCGGCAACTTCAGATGCGCTTCGTTCAAGCCCGGGAGGGTACGCGAGGATGGTTCCCCTGTCACCGGGAGGTTCTCGCCGGTCACGACGGTGGAGGACACCTATTCGGGCGGCTGGCCGCGCAGCGTGACTGTGCAATGGACCCTGAACGCCGGAAACAGCGGCGTCATCCGCAGCGCGGCGGGGTTGGCTCTCGCGGAGACCGCCGGCAACTTCGTGACTCCGGCCTCGGGGCCAGGAATCAGTCCGGGTGGCATTGAGGTGGGGGAATATGCGCCGAACCGCCTCCCGGCGGCTCCCCGGTCGCCGGCGGCGCGGTCACTCTGACCAAGGAGTTGAACTTCCGGCAGACCGGTCCGGAAGGTCCGGTCTTTGATCCAATCGAGCAGGCCTCCGTCACGGCCGCCGTAATCGCCTCGCCCTCGAATTCCCCGCCCGTGCTGCCGACCGCCGCCTCGCTGAACCGTCCGGCGGGCGACGCGATGTCGCTGGTGAAGCTGTCGGTGAACGTCCCCGGGATGCCCGTGCAGATTCCCGACACCTTCTTCCTGTCCACCACACCGGCTCCCCAAATCTCATTCCCGACGTTCGACAGCCCCGGACGGCTCCAGCACCTTTCTTCCGAGGCACGACGAGTTCGTGATGATGGACGCGGATGGCTGCCCGGTGCTCGCTTGCGGCGACGCCAGCCTGGGCGAAGCGATCCGCGGGCGGCAGCCCCGCCCGGCCGGCGCTCACTCTGCGCTTACTCCCCGCCCGGCCTCTGGGCTAGGGTGTCCCCGCGTGGAGCCGGCATTTCTTTCATTTTTAAAGCGGTGGGTGGTCACCACCCTCGCGGTGCTGGTGGCCGCCCAGGTGGTGGGCGGCATCCGCTACGATTCCACCGCCACGGTCCTCGTCGCCTCGCTGCTGCTCGGATTTCTCAATGCATTTGTCCGCCCCCTGCTGCTGCTGCTTTCCCTCCCGCTGCTGGTGGTCTCTCTCGGGCTGTTTATCGTGGTGATCAATGCGCTGCTGCTGTTGCTGGTGGCCGAACTGGTGAAAGGATTTGTGGTGAACGGATTCTGGTCCGCGGTCTGGGGCAGCCTGGTCATCAGCGCGGTGTCCATGCTCACCAACGCCTTGATGGGTCAGGGACCCAGAATGGACGTCCGCCGGAGCCGGCACGGGTCCCACAAGGGCACGAGCAGGGACAACGACAGGAACGACCCGCCGGGCGGCGGACCCGTGATTGACGTCTGAGTCGGATGCTGCCCATGCCCCGTTCCCGAAAACCTGCGTCGAACCGCGGGCCGGCACGCCGCTCCCGGGGAGGCCGCGGCCTCCTGATCTCCCTCCTGCTGGGCGTCACCGCGGCCGGCATCTGGTGGTGGATCCGCAGCCGGGAGCCCGCACCGGTCCCCTCCGCATCGCCCACCGGGAACCCGGCCGTGGGTGCGCCTCCATCCGCCCGCCTTGCGCCTCAGATCGCCGCCCCGGAGCCCTCCGCAACCTTCGCGCCCGTGACGGCGCACCCCCTCCCTCCGTCGGTGCCAGTCCCCGCCCCGGACCTTCCCACCGCGCCGTTATCCCCGCCGATTCCCGAGCCGGCACGCCCCATGCCGTTCCTGCCGCGCATTGCGACCAACATGCTGGAAGTGCAGATCGTCCTCGCGAGGCACGGCATCGGCTCCGGCTCGATTGACGGTGTCGGCGGTGCCCAGACCGAGGCGGCGTTGCGCGCCTTCCAGTACCAGCAGGGCCTCGACGAGTCCGGCCGTCTCGATCGTGACACGGCGCGCGCGCTCCAGCTGGAAAGGCCGCCGCTGCAGCGGCATCAGGTGACGGCGGAGGATGCCGCGCCGGGAACACCCGTTCCCGACACCTGGCTGGCCAAGTCGCGCCTCAAAAGACTGGACTACGCCTCGCCCCTGGAGCGGCTCGCGGAGCGGACGCATGCGCATCCGAAGCTGCTGCGCCGGTTGAATCCCGGCGTGGACTGGGACTCCCTCGTGCCCGGAACCCGGATCGAGGTGCCCGACGCCGCCTACCCCCCGCCGCGCCGGGCCGCATTGATCCGGATCAGCCTTGCCGGCCGGTATCTCCGTGCCTACGACGACGAGGGGCATCTGCTCGTGCATTTTCCAGTCAGCATCGGTCGCCTGGCCTCCAAGCGGCCCGTCGGTTCCTTGAGCGTGGTGGTCGTGATCAAAGACCCCGATTACACCTTTAATCCTGAAGTGTTTCCCGAGTCCGAGGAGGGCCGGCGCCTCGGCCGTCGGCTGCTGCTGCCGCCGGGACCCAACAATCCGGTGGGAGTCGCCTGGATTGGACTCAGCCGCCCCGGCTACGGGATCCACGGCACGCCCAGTCCCGAGCAGGTGGGCCGCACCGAAAGCCACGGCTGTTTCCGCCTCGCCAACTGGGACGCCGATCATCTGCGTCGGATGGTCCTGGTGGGGACCCGGGTCAACGTGGAGCCGTAGGCCTGGAAACGCACGGGAACGACCCAAGCCCGGGGGAAAGGCGGGCCCTTGGGATGGCGGGCTCGACGCGCCGGCTCATCGGCGGACCACGGCACTTGCGCGCCCCGTTTCCGAGATCATCCGGACGAACGCCGAACGTCTTCAGGTCGCGCCCGCTTCCGGTCTGTCCGCGACCGCGGGTGCCGCAAGTTTCAGCGCGCGGGCACGGACGGTGATCGTTGCGGGCAGCCAGCCGACCAGGTCGCCATCCAGTTGCAACGGCACCGGCGCGGCGGATTCCAGGGTCAGCATGGGTCCCCGGAGCCGGACCACATCGCGAGAACCGGCAACACGGTCGCCGAGGAGATGGAGGAAGACGCGAAGAATGACCGGCCAGGTCACGCGGGGAACGAGCGTGAAGTCGAGGAGACCGTCGTCGAGGCACGCCCCGGGGAACAGCGGGAAGCATCCCCCATAGAAGCGTCCGTTGCCGATCGCCGCCATTTCGACGGTGTGGGCCCCGGCCACCAGTGGTCGGTGCGGAAGCCGCATGGCGCGAACGCCCGCCCAGACGTATGCCATGGGTCCCAACCGCTTCTTGAGTTGCCAGTTCACCAACCCGATCGCCTGGGAGTCCAGGCCGGCACCCGCCAGCAGGATGAAATGACGCCGCTCACGCGCTCCCTCCGCGGAGGAAAACTCAGCACAGGGCAGGTCCACCAACCGGTGGGCGCCGGACCGGATCCATGCCCACGCCCCACGGAAGCCGGCCGGCACGCCCAACTCCCTGGCCAGGACGTTGACTGTGCCCAGCGGGATCACTCCGAGGCGGGTCCGGGACAGCCCGTCCGGGTGATCACAAAGCCCGTTGAGCACCTCGTTGACCGTGCCATCCCCGCCGGCGGCAACGAGGCAATCATGGCCGTCGGCGACGAGCGTTTGCGCAAGCACCCGGGCATCACCGGCGTGCCGGGTCGGCACCACGCGAACATCCGGACCAAGGTCTGCGAGATGCTCCCGAAAACGGACGGCCTTCTCACCACGCGCCGCGGGGTTGAAGATGATGCCGATCACGCCGCACCAGCGTGTGTTCCCGGGGAAGTCCGGGACAGGCGAAAGTCCCGCCGTTGTCCGCGGGACCCGGCCGGCGATCCCCGACGGCGCGCGCTTGCCATCAGGTCCCGGCTCTGCCATCCATGCGCCCGCCATTTCGGGGATGCGGGGCCGTAGCTCAGTTGGTAGAGCGTCTCGTTCGCAATGAGAAGGTCAGGGGTTCGAATCCCCTCGGCTCCACCACCTCCGGCCGCATCCCCTTCCGACGCCAGGCACCCGCGCCGCTTCGCGTCACCGGTTCGTAACTTTTTCTTCGTCCGGGAGCCGCTTTCGATACCGTCGCCCGCGCCACACCGGTGAAGCGCGCCCTGTACAATCTCCTGCTGAACGCCGGTTTCGTCGTCACCGCCCCGTTCTACTTCCTCAAGATGTATCGGCGCGGCAACTGGGTCGCCGGCTTTGGACAGCGCTTTGGACAGTACGACGGCCGCCTCAAGCAGGCCCTGACCAACCGGCGCATTCTCTGGATCCATGCCGTCAGCGTCGGGGAGGTCGCGGTCTGTGCCCGCCTCGTGACGGCCCTCGAATCCCGCCTGCCCATCCACAAGTTCGTGGTGTCCACCACCACATCCACCGGCATGGGAGAACTCCAGCGGCGCCTGCCCGCCCATGTCTCAAGAATCTACTACCCGATTGACCGGAGGAAGCACGTCCAGCGCGCCCTGGGCGCCATACATCCCGAGGCCATGATTTTCGTGGAGGCGGAAATCTGGCCCAACATGATCTGGGGGCTTCAACGCCGGGGCCTGCCCTATTTCCTGGTCAACGCGCGGATCTCCAACCGCTCCTACCGGCGGTACCGCCTCGCCGGATTCCTGTTCCGCGAACTGTTCGCCGGGTTTGCCGGGGTGGGTGTGCAGAACGAGTTGGACGCCGAACGTCTGCGCCATCTGGGGGTCCGTCCCGATGCCCTGCATGTCGCGGGGAGCCTCAAATTCGCCGAGGCCCCCCCAACGGTTGGACCGAGGCTGGACGTTGCGGGTTTGCTGGCAATGGTTGGCGTGGACCCCGCCGCCCCGGTACTGGTCGGAGGCAGCACGCATCCTGGAGAGGAGGCGATTCTGGCAGGCATCACCCGGAGGCTCCGTGACCGGTTCCCAAACCTGTTCCTGATCCTGGTCCCGCGACATCACGAGCGCGGCGCCGAGGTGGGACGCGAACTGGAGTCCCTGGGCCTCCGGTTCGCCTACCGAAGCGAGCTGCGCCCCGGGATCCGAAAGGCCCCCGGCACGGTCGAATGCCTCCTCGTGAACACCACCGGCGAACTGCGCTTCTTCTACGAACGGGCGGATGTCGTTTTTGTCGGCAAGTCCCTGACCGTTGGAGGCGGCCAGAATCCTGTCGAGCCCGCCGCGCTGGGAAAGGCGGTCGTGTTCGGTCCGCACATGGGCAACTTCCCGCAGGTGGTTCCCCAGTTCCTTGCGCAGGACGGTGCGGTTTCCGTGGCGGACGCCGCAGCGCTGGAACAGGTCCTCGGGGAACTCCTCGCCGATCCGGACCGCCGGGCGACCCTTGGCGAAAATGCCCGGAAGGTGGTGCGCAACAACCTGGGCGCCCTCGAGAAGACCGTGGAGATGATTGTCCGGGGGCTGGACGAGGCATCCCGGCAACGCTGAAGCCCAACTCCACAGGGCCTGCTTTTGACGGCTTCGCCTGATTCGTCAGACTTCTTCCAATGCCTCTCCTCCCCGCCGGCCGGGCCTGCTGGCTCACTCCGGCCCGCCTCCTGACCCTCGCCGGAGGGCTGCTCCTGGCGGCCCTGACGGTCGCCGCCCGGCAATCCGACGGCGACGCCCCCCGGGTGGTCGCCGTCAGCCCGGCCCCGGGCATCGTGACCGGGCTGCGCCAGATCATGGTGATGTTTGACCGCCCTGTGACCGGTGTGGCGGCCGGCGACTTCCTGGTCAATGGCAGCCCGGCCACGCAAATGGCCGGCAGCGGGTCCCGCTATACATTCAGCTTCGCCCAACCGGCGTTCGGGACCGTCGGAATCTCCTGGGGGACGTTTCATCAAATCCGCGACTTCGGCACCCCTTCGCAGTTCTTCTCCATCACCGGGCCGGGGGCTTCGTGGAACTACGAGTTGATTGATGTGAACGGACCCGAGGTGTCCCGCCGCCAGCCGCCCGCGGACATCACCGTGCGCCACCTGCGCGAAGTGGAGGTCACCTTCAACCGGGCGGTGCGCGGTGTGACCGCCGACGACCTCCTGCTGAACGGGACATCGGCCGAAATGGTGGTCGGATTCGGCGCCGGACCCTACCGCTTCGTCTTCACCGAGGGCGCTCCTGCGGGCCCTGCAACCCTGTCCTGGCGTCCGGAGCATGAAATCGTCTCCGAGGAGCCCCTGCCCCAGCCCTTCCGGGGCCAGGGTCAGAGCTGGGCCTGTCGGGTGGATCCTGTGTCACCGCCTCCCCAGGTGGTCCTGAATGAATTCGTGGCCGAAAACCAGTCCGGACGCCGGGACGAGGACCAGGATCCGGAGGATTGGATCGAGCTGCACAACCAGGGTGACACCCCGGCAGCTCTGGCGGGCTGGGCGATCGGGACCCGCAGGGATCCGCAGCGGGCCTGGACCTTCCCGGCGGTAACCATTCCCGCCCGCGGCTTCCTCCGGCTCTGGGCCTCGGCCAAGGACCGCCCTGGGTCGGGGGCCGGCCGCGAGGCGCACACCCACTTCAAACTGAATCCCACCGGGGGAACGCTGCGCCTGTTCGGACCGGAACTGCCGCGGGAGATGGTGGACTCCGTGGACTACGGCCCGCAGGGGGCGGACTACGCCTACGGACGCCAGGGCGACGGCAGCGGTCTCGGAAGCGAGTGGCGTTACTTCGCGATGCCCACCCCGGGTGCGTCCAACGGGATCAGCACCTTGACGGGCATCACCGCCCCGGTGCATTTCAGCGCCGGACGGGGCTTTTACGACACGCCGTTCCAGCTTTCTCTCGCCTGTGCCACCCCGGGTGTGGTGATCCGGTACACGACAAACGGGAGCGCTCCCACGGCCTCCGAGGGGCAGGTGTATCACGGCCCCATCCTCATCAACGCCAACCGCGTGGTCCGGGCCATCGCGACCCGGGAGGACCGGCTTCCGTCCGGGGTGGAAACCCACACCTATCTGTATGGGCTGATGCCGCGGCATCGGGCGCTGCCCGCGCTGTCGCTCGTCACGGCCACCAACCACCTCTACGGGCGCACCGGCATCATGGAGTACAACCCGCGGAACACCGACAAGCACGGCCCCGCGTGGGAACGCCCGGTTTCCGTGGAATACATCCGTCCCGAGGACAACTCGGGGTTTCACGTCAACGCGGGCCTCCGCATTCAGGGGGGCGGCTACATCCGCAGCCGCTACAACTACCGCAGCGGCAGCCTGCCGGAGAGCAAGTATTCCTTCCGCCTCTACTTCCGGGGGGAATACGGGGCCGGGCGCCTGCGCTACCCGCTGTTTCCGGGCACCACGGTGGATGCTTTCGACACCATCGTCCTGCGCGCCGGCATGAACGACCCCAGCAATCCGTTCATCAAGGATGAGCTGTGCCGCCAGTTGTCCTCGGATCTCGGCATGGCGGCCAGCCATGGCACCTTCGTGCACCTGTTCCTCAACGGCGTGTACCGCGGATACTACAACCCGGTGGAGCGGATTGATGACGACTTCCTCCGCGACTACCACGGAGGCGGCGAGGACTGGGACCTGATCGCCTCGATGAGCGAGCTGCGGGAGGGGGACAAGGTGTCGTGGAACCAGTTGCTGCAACTCGCCCAGACTGCGCCGGCGACCGACGAGGCCAGCTATCGCCGCTACCTGACCCGGCTCGATGTCACCAACTTCGTGGATTACCTGCTGATGCCCATCTACGCCGATGTGGACGACTGGCCGCACAACAACTGGCGGGCCGCACGGGAGCGGACGCCCTCCGGCCTGTGGCGGTTTTATGCCTGGGATGTGGAATGGAGCTTCGGCGATCCCAACGGTCACGGGGTGAGCTTCAACACCATCACCGGCCAACTGTCGTCGTTGAGTCCGCCCTGGGGGGGCACCGAGATCGCCCGCCTGTTCAACAGCCTGAAGAATCATCCGGAGTTTCGCCTGCTGTTCGCAGACCGGGTGCACCGGGCCTTCTACAACGGCGGCGCCCTCACCGACGACCAGGTCCGGGGACGCTACGAGGAAATCAAGGCCCGCATGCGGGTGGGCGAGACCATTCCGGGATTCCGCAACAACCTGATTTCCAACTGGATTGTCGGACGCCGCCGTCACGTGCTCGCGCACCTGGAGCGCGCCGGATTCCACCGCTCGACGAACGCCCCGGGATTCGCACCGTTCGGGGGCGTCGTCCCGGCAGGCCACCGGCTGACGCTGACCAATCTCGAGGGGGCCATCTACTACACCACCGACGGCTCCGATCCCCGCGTACCCTTCAGTGGCGCCGTGGCGCCAACCGCAGGGGTCTACACCGCGCCTGTTGTTCTGGATCGTGCCGTGCGGTTGCGTGCGCGTTCGCTGGCAGGGGACCAGTGGAGCGCACTCACCGAGGCCGGGTTTGGAATCGGAGGGGCCGGCGTCCCGGTTCGAATCACCGAGTTGAATTACAATCCGCCCGGTGGCGATGCCCATGAGTTTATCGAACTGACGCACACCGGAACCGCCCCTGTGGACTTGTCGGGCTTCCGCTTCGAAGGGGTTGACTATCGTTTCGCCACCCCGTTTCCACTCCTGCAGCCCGGGACGCGCCTGGTGCTTGCCAGCGCGACCCAGCCCGCCGCATTCGCCGCACACTATCCCGGAGTCGCCGTGGCCGGATATTTCGGTGGGGCGCTGTCCAACGGCGGCGAGCGCATCGCCCTGCTGGATCGTGAGGGCCGGGTGGTGGACTCCGTGACCTATGATGACGAGGGAGCGTGGGATCGCGCGGCAGACGGGGGCGGACCGTCCCTCGAACTGATCACCCTGACCGGGGATCCGGAAGCCCCGTCCTCATGGCAGTCCAGCCGCCAGCCCGGAGGCTCACCGGGTGCCCCGAACGCACCGCGAAGCCGTCCGTCCATCGAACTCAACGAGGTGGCCGCACTGGTCCAGGGCAACGACTGGATCGAGCTGTCCAATCGGGGGTCCGAGGCTGTTGCGCTCGGAGGATGGAGCCTCACGGATGCGCCGGCGAACCCGCGCAGATTTGTGTTTCCCTCCGGCATCACGCTCCCGCCCGGCGCCTTCTTGCAGATCACGGCCGGAACAACGCCCGTCGCGGGCGGCGGGCTGAACACCGGCTTTGCCCTGAATGCCGCCGGGGAGTCGCTGGCCCTGTTCGATGCGGCCACAAACGTGGTGGACTCGGTGGTCTTCGGCGCGCAGGCCCGCGGATTCACCCTCGGTCGGACGGGCCCCGATGGAGACTGGACGCTCTGCAACCCGACGCCCGGCGCCGCCAATGAGCCCGCCACCGCTGCGCCGGCGACCTCGCTGGTGCTCAATGAGTTGATGGCCAACGACGGCGACGCCGCCGGGTGGATCGAGCTCCACAATCGCGCCCACTTTCCCGCCGTGGTCACCGGTTCCTCCATCGCCGTCAGCGATGCCATGATCCACGTCCGATCGCCGGTCT
Organism: Verrucomicrobiia bacterium; assembly: GCA_019634635.1. Classification (NCBI taxonomy): domain Bacteria; kingdom Pseudomonadati; phylum Verrucomicrobiota; class Verrucomicrobiia; species Verrucomicrobiia bacterium. The sequence goes on along the minus strand of JAHCBB010000006.1, from coordinate 28,839 downwards.
TCATCGAGCCGGGCGGTTTCGTGGTGTTTCAGGCCCCGGGCGGCACCGGACCCGCCCGCCTCGGATTCCCGATCCCGGCATCCGGAGGGCTTGTCGCCCTGTCCGATCCCTCCGGCGTTGCGCACTCCGAGGTCACCTTCGGTCCGCAGGTTCCCGGCGTTTCAGTGGGGCGGCTGCCCGACGGCGACGGCGACTGGAATCCCCTGCCTTTCAGCGCCACCCCGGGAGCCTCCAATTTCCTGGCGGCTCCCGGCAGAACCCTCCGCTTCAGCGAGCTCATGGCGCACAGTGCCGGAGCAGTCACCACTCCGGGTGGCGCCACGGCCGACTGGGTGGAAATCGAGAATGCATCGGAGAGCCCTCTCGACCTCACCGGGCATCAGGTGCGCCTGCTGGGGCATCGTGCCTGGACGTTCCCACGCAATTCCGTGATGGCCTCCGGCGAACGCCGGGTGCTCTGGGCGACGGGGGATCGGCTCCCCGATGGTACGCCCAACCTGGGTTTTTCCCTTCCCGAACTCGGCGGCACCCTCGAACTCCTCGATCCCGTCGGCCGCCTTCTGGACCAGCGTGTCTTTGGATTCCAACTCCCCGACCAGTCCGTGGGACTCACGCCGGACGGCTGGCGCCTGATGGAGCGGCCGACACCCGGTGCCGATAACGCCGGCGCGGCTCCCTTGGGCGACGTCCAATCCGTGCGCATCAACGAGTGGCTGGCCGTCAGCACACCAGACCCGGAGTGGTTCGAGCTGATCAATCCGCAATCCCTGCCGGTGGACCTGGGGGGCTGCTATTTGACTGACGATCCCTCGCGCAGCGGCGCAACGCGCTTCGAGATCGTACCGCTCAGCCTGGTCCCGGCCGGCGGGTATGTGCAATTCTTCGCGGACAACCGTCCCGACCGTGGACCGGATCACGTCAATTTCCGGCTCAACCAGCTCGGGGAATCCCTCCGACTGTCTGCGCCGGACCGCACGCAGGTGGATGCCGTGCATTTCGGCGTGCAGGCGCTGAATCTTTCGGAAGGCCGGGTGCCGGACGGCACGCCCCGAATCCTCCGCCTTCCGGTCCTCACGCCCCTGGCGCCCAACGTCCCGCCGGACTTTGATTTCGACGGCGACGGGCTGCCCGATGCCTGGGAACTCACCTTTGGTTTTGATCCGGACAATTCCGCGGATGCCACTGAAGATGCCGATGGCGACGGTCAGACAAATCTCGCGGAGTTTGTTGCCGGCACCGATCCCCGCGATCCGGCGAGCGTCCTGGCCCTGCGGGTGGACCTCGGTCCCGGGGACGGGATCACCCTGAGATTCACGGCCGTGACTGGTCGAACGTATCGGCTCCTTCGGCGGGAGGCCCTCGACGAATCCCACGCATGGGACCTCGTGGATGAGGTGAGCGCCGGCGACGCCGATCGTGAGGTGGAAGTTTCGGATGCGCCGCCCCGTCCGGAAAGTACGGCGCAGCTGTACCGCCTTCAGGTCCGTTGAGCCCCAACTTAATTCGCTTGACCCGCCATGGCGCGAGATGGAGAAGGCTGGCCAGAGATTCACGATGGCACCGCCGCAAAATTCGGCCGGCACGGGAATCTCCACCTCCGGCGCAACCGTGAATCCCGAATCCAAACCCCGTTGGCCAGTGGTTTTGGCCGTCATCGGCATTGTCGTGTTGGGCGCGCTCTGGCTGCGGCCCAGAACACCACCACCGGCACCGCCTGAACCGCCCGCGTCCAACCGGCCGGCCGGGGGTGAACTGGTGGAAGATGCGCTGGACCGCTACTACAGCCAGGCGGGGGTGGCGCTTGCCCGGGTCAACAACGGGGCGCAGCCCGAATCCGCCGCGCTCCCGCTGCTCACGGAAATTGATGCCTCGCTGATCTTCCTGAAGGAGTCGTTTGACAGCCTGCCGGCACCCGCAAAGGACAAGGTTCGCGCGGTGGCACATCGCCAGTTGAACGACTTTTCGCTCCTGGCCGACCAGGTGGCCGGCTCCCAGGGCACGAGTGTCGAGTTCAAGGCGGCAACACAGCAACTCCTCTCCCGACTCAAGGGGTTCGCGGACTGACGCCACGCGGCCGCACGAACCGCAGCTGCAACTCCCGGGGCCGGCGGGTGGATCCAGCCTGCCGGCCGCAACACCATGTCACGCCACCGTGACGTCGGGGCAAAGGTACACGTCCTGGATGGTGTTCAGGAGCTTGACCCCCTCGGCCATCGGACGCTGAAACGCCTTGCGGCCGGAAATGAGCCCCATGCCGCCGGCGCGCTTGTTGATCACCGCGGTGGCCACGGCCTCCCCGAAGTCGTTGGCCCCCGAGGCGCCGCCGCTGTTGATGAGACCGGCGCGACCGAGATAGCAGTTCGCGACCTGATAGCGGCAAAGATCAATCGGATGGTCGCTGCACAGCTCGCTGTACATGCGCTTGTCGAGCTTCCCATAGCTGGAATCGCCGCTGTTCAACGCCAGGAACCCTCCGTTGTTTTCGGGGAGCTTCTGCTTGATGATGTCCGCTTGGATCGTCACGCCGAGGTGATTGGCCTGACCGGTCAGGTCGGCGGACACGTGATAATCCTTGTCCTTCTTGAAGGCCGGGTTGCGCAAGTAGCACCACAGGACCGTCGCCATCCCCAGTTCGTGCGCCTGCGCAAACGCCTGGGCCACCTCCACGATCTGCCGCCCCGCATTCTCGGACCCGAAGTAGATCGTCGCGCCCACCGCCGCCGCCCCCATGTCCCACGCCTCCTTCACCGTCCCGAACAAAATTTGGTCCGCCTTGTTCGGGTAGGTCAGCAATTCGTTGTGGTTGATCTTCACCAGGAACGGGATCCGGTGCGCATACCGGCGGGCAACGGAACCCAGCACGCCATAGGTGGACGCCACCGCGTTGCATCCGCCCTCGATGGCCAGCTTGACGATGTTTTCCGGGTCGAAGTAGGCGGGATTCTTCGCGAAACTGGCACCGGCCGAATGCTCGATGCCCTGATCCACGGGCAGGATGGACAAGTAGCCCGTGCCGCCAAGGCGCCCGGAGGCATGAAGCCGCTGGAGGTTCGCCAGCACGCGGGCGTTGCGGTCCGAAGGTGCAAACAGACGGTCCACAAAGTCCGGTCCCGGCAGGTGCAGCACCGATTTGGGAATCTTGGGAGTTGAAAAGTCGAGGAGCGAAGCGGCCTGGTGGCCCAGTGCCTGGCGAATACCGTCAATCATCGTCGGAGCAGCGTAGCAACCGGTGCTCCGGCTCCAAGTCCGGACTTCAACCCGGGCGGTCAATCCCGAGGCAGGGGCACCGGTCGCACCCGCCTTGGGACGGCCGCCCGCTGATTGACCGCCGTCGCAAGGTCTCGCAGGATCCCGGGAATGATCATCGCGCCCTCGCTGCTGGCCGGCGATTTTGGCCGGCTCGCCCGGGAGGCGGAACGGGCTCATCGTGCCGGAGGGGACTGGCTGCATCTGGACATCATGGACGGCCATTTCGTGCCCAACGTGTCCTTCGGGCCCGCGGTGGTGGCCGCCGTCCGGCCTCATTTCCCACGATATCGCGACGTCCATCTGATGTGTTCCAAGCCCGACATCCTGCTCGAACCGTTCGTGAAGGCGGGAGCCAGCGGGCTCACGATTCATGTCGAACTCGGATCCCAGGTCACTCCCCTGCTTTGGAAGATCCGTTCGCTGGGACGGCAGGTCGGCCTGGCCGTGAACCCGCCGACGAACATCAACGAGGCGCGCCCCTTCGTGCGCCAGATTGACGTCCTGCTGATCATGACAGTGAACCCGGGGTTCGGCGGGCAGGAGTTCATCCACGAATGCGTGCCCAAGATCCAGCAGGCGGCCGCGTGGCGGCGGGAGCTGGGGCTCGACTACCGCATCGAGGTGGATGGCGGCATCAACCCGGACACCGCGGCCGAGTGCGCCCGGGCGGGAGCCGACACCTTCGTCGCAGGCACGTCGCTGTTTCACCAGCGCCAGCTGGGCGCAGCGGTACGAAAAATGCGGCGCGCCGTGGCCGCGGCCGCGGCCGCGCGCGCTTGATGCCGGCCGCAGAAGTCAGGGTCAGGGCCAGCCGCCGTTCCGGGTGTCCAGGCTGTACCAGGCGTCGTTTGGCCCGTTGAAGCGCGGCGCCGCCGGCCAGACCGTCGTGCCCGCATAGTCCGGCGTGAACCACTTCTTCATGTTCATCGTAAAGGCACGGCCCGACAGGTCGCCGAACGTCGCCACGCCATTCACGTCCTCGGTCTGGTCCCGTCCGCGGCGGGAACGTCCGTGCCGCTGCGAAATCCCTTCAAACGGCGAACTCCCCACATCGTTGAACAGAAAATCACTCTGCTCGGCCGGAGCCTCCCACATCAACATCCCGGTGGGGCGCATCGCCCCCAGCTTGAATTTTGAGGTGGGGGTGGCAGAGCCCGACGACTGGAATCCCACGGTGGAGCCGTTCCACAGGTAGCTGGTGATCTTGATGTTCCGTCGCCGGTAGTCCGTCGCCCCCCGACCCGATCCCCGCTCGGCAAGGTCCTTGGGGCACGTCAGGACCTTCTCAGTGCCCAGATAGTTGCCCAGCTGGCTCTGCCGGAAGCTGGCCACCTGGTTCGACCAGACGGCCGCATCGCTGCGCCCCTGTCCGTTTTGGATGCCCCTCGCCGTGCACCAGCTGTCACGCACATCACAGTCCCCCCAGCTCGCGTACGGGATGTAGTCGTTGTTGTCGGCGGCGAACAGATTGGCGGCCAGGACCACCTGGCGGATGTTGTTCAGATCGTTGGCCAGCCACGCCCGCTCCTTGGCCTTTCCGAGAGCCGGCAGCAGCATGCCCGCAAGAATCGCGATGATCGCGATCACCACCAGGAGCTCGATGAGGGTGAAGGCGCCGGCCGTGGCGCCGAGGCCGGGGGGGCCGGCACTCCTCCGATCAGGTTCGCGACCGGACGCTCCTTGGGTCGTCATGGCTGGCGGGAATTCACGCGGATCGGAGGCGAACCGGCTCAGAAAGTCAACTCCGCGCCGCCGCATTCCCAGCAGTTCTCGTTTCCATCCCGACGCCCGGACCGTTCCCACCCGGGACCGCGCGGCACCCGGCGCAGGATTGGGGGCATGGGAATCCGAACGGGGTGCCCCGACGACGGTCACCGGGTCGGCGAAAAATCGGCCGGCAGCAGGAACAGGGATTTCACCCCGTCGGGCACCGTCAAAGAGCCACCGGCCGCCTGTTCGCTGGCGCCACGGGCGGCCACCCAGACCGGATCCTGGCGGAAGGCATCGAAGGAAGCCCTGGCCGCCGCCTCGGAGGCGTGCGTCAGGAAGTACAGCAGCGTGACATCCGCCTCCGGTTGGTCGGGCATCTTGTGAAAATAGGCGTAGTTCTTCATCCCGTGTTTGGCGAACAGGCCCACCGTGTGATCCCGAAACCGCGAGTCGAGGGCCGCCAACCGCCCGGGCGGGGTCGTGTAGGTGCGCAATTCAAACACCCCGCCTCCGGAGACGTCTCCGGTCCGCACCTCCGGGGAATAGTCCGTGACAACCAGGAATGGGTTCTCCACCCGGGTCACCAGGGTTCCTTGAGCCTCGCTGGCCTTGTAGGCCGCCTGCCATTCCGGGTCCTCCACAAACGCCTTCCACGATGCATCGCGCGCCGCGCGGTCCGGATAGCGCAGGAGGAAAAAGATCCGGTCGTCGGTCTCCGGAATCGGGAGCCAGTAGCCAATGCTCTCAATCCCGTGCTTGCGGAACAGGGCCAGCGTGTGGTCCCGGAACCGCTTCAGCAGGGCCTCCCGTTTGCCGGGGGCGATGGTGTAGATGCGAAGCTCGTAACAGGCATTTGGATTCACGGCGGCAAGGATTCGAGGGGCCAGGGCGGCCGCCGCGATCGGCGTGTGCAGAAGGAATTCCCGGCGATTCATGAAGGGTGCTCGTGATTGCGGCGGTGAACCCGCACCGGAGTCAAACGAAAACCCCGAACCCAAGCTCAAATTCCCGGGAGTTCGGGGATGGATCCGGGCAGGGACGCCCGACGGCGGACTGCGCCGTCGGGGTCGCGGACCTGATCTGAGCCGACCAGAGGCCCAACGGAAGGGCGCGGGGATTTTGTCTTGGTCGCCGGAAGGCGGTCCGCTTTGCTCGGTGCATGCCGAAACGGTCGGCCACTCTCCGGCGCACCACCTCGGAAACGGACATCCAGCTCCGCCTTGTCATTGACGGGCGGGGCACCGCCGCGGTGCGCACCGGACTGGGCTTCTTCGATCACATGCTTACGGCGTTTGCCCGGCACGCCGTGTGTGACCTGAAGCTCACCTGCCGCGGAGACCTCCATGTGGATGCGCACCACACGGTGGAGGATTGCGGACTGGCCCTCGGTCAGGCCTACCTCAGGGCCCTCGGTGACAAGCGTGGCCTCCGCCGCTACGGGACCGGATTCGACCCCGGAAATCCGTTCACGGGAGAATCCTATGTACCTATGGACGAATGTCTTGCAAGATGCGTTATTGATTTCAGCGGCCGGCCGTTCCTCGTCTGGCGGGGTCTCGATGAGCTCGCCCCGCGGCGGATCACCCGCGCCGAGAAGGAGCAGGACCAGTCCTCGGCGTTCCGGTTCGGACTGGCCCGGGAGTTTTTTCAGGGATTTACCAACGAGGCGAAGTGCAATCTCCATCTGGAGCTTCTCTACGGCGGCGAGCCCCACCATGTCGTCGAGTCACTGTTCAAGGCGTTCGCGCGTGCAGTGGATGTTGCCTGCCAGCGCGATCCCCGCATCCGCCGGTTGGTGCCGAGCTCCAAGGGCCGCCTGTGATCGCGGCCGTCCTCGCGCCGCCCGCCGGCCGCCCGCCCGCGAGTGAATAACCGCCCGGCCATCGCGTCCATGCCCACGTCATTGAAACGGGATTACGCGGCGTCGGCGGACGACGTCCTGGTGGGTTGGTCCCAGCAGGGCGACATTGAGGCCTTCGAGCAGCTGGTATTCCGCCATCGTGACAAGATTTTTGCCCGGGCAATGATGATGATGCGCAATGAGGAAGAGGCTCTCGACCTCTCTCAGGAAGCCTGGGTGAAGTCCTGGCAGCGCCTGCAGCAGTTCCACGGGGATTCCTCGTTCGCGACGTGGATGACCCGGATTGTCATCAATCTCTGCCTCGATCAGATCCGGCGACAGAAGAAGGCGCGATCCGAATCCATTGAGCAGTTGGAGGAGGAAGGCGGCGGCGTCGAGCGGCACCTGCCGATCGAGGCGGTCAATCCCACGGAAGGACTCGAGAAATCGGAGCTTCGGCGGCGGATTGACGAGGCGATTTCGAAGCTGACCGAGGCGCACCGGGTGGTGATCGTCCTCCACGAGTTCGAGGGACTGCAGTACAAGGAGATCGCCGACCGGGTCGGCATTTCCATTGGAACCGTCATGTCCCGGCTTTTCTACGCGCGACGCCGTCTGGCAGGACTCCTGCAGGCGGTCCGCCGGGAACGGGCCGAATGAGCCGCAGCTCCCGCGACCCCCTCGTTGCCGACACCCCTCTTTTCCAACGGACCATGAACAAGGAAACCTGCCTGCAAGTTCAGGCGCTGGCCGACGGCGAACTCGACGCCTCGCATCGCGAACGCATCGCGCAACGCTGCGCGCAAGATCCGGAGGCGGCGCGGCTGGCCGAATCCATCGCAGCGCTGAGGGCCGCGCTGCAATCCCACGAACCCGACCACGCGGTGTCGGAATCCCGCGAGTTCTACTGGAGCCGGATTCGCAACCGGATCGAAACCTTGGAGGCCGCAGGAGCCCGGCGCCGGGTGCCGGCGGGGCCCTCATGGCTGCGCTGGCTGGCCCCTGTGGCCGGGTTGGCCACCGTGCTGGTGGTCGCCGCCCTGCTGAAGCCGGACGAGCCGGTGTCCAGAACGTTCGCTGCCATGGGTTCGGGAACGTTCCCCGGTGAATTGGCGCAGGACACCTCCGTGACCTACCGGTCCGATGCGGACGGCGTGACGGTTCACTGGATCCCGTGATTGCAGACCCGCGGCAATTGGTCCCCAATCCCGTCGTTCGAAGTTCTATGTTCGCCAGCTCGAAATGGATCCCGCTGTGCCTCCTGCTACTGGGGTCGCCATCCCTGCTGCGGTGTGTCGGGGAGGAGTTCACGGTCGAGGCCCGGCTGGTATGGGGCACCAACCAGCCCAAGCCCGCCGGTTCCAGCTTCGCCCCGCTGGATGACCTCAGCCGGGACAAGGTTCGGCCGTTCAAATGGACCAACTATTGGGTCGTCAACACCGTCCTCACCGCCGTACCCCGCGGCAACCCCAAGCTGGTCCCCCTCAGCCCCAAGTGCGCCGTTGACGTCAACGACTTGGGCAATGGCAACGTGGAGATCCGCCTGTTCGAGCTGAAGGAGGGCGCCGCCCCCAAGCTGGTCAAGCCGGTCCAGCACTCGCTGGCGGCGCTGCGGAAGGGGGAATACTGCATCCTCGCCGGGGACGACAAAAAGGTCTGGGACGACGCCTGGTTCGTCATCCTGACCCGGGGCCGCTGAATGGGCGCCGAGGACCGGGGTGGGCCCGGCTTTGTGGCTCTGTAGATTCGGGGAGATTCGTATTGAGGCCCAACGCCCGGTTGGTAGCCTCCGGGTTCACGATTCCGGCCTCATCAGGACCGGCTCCTGAACATCATGGCAGACAGCTCCCCGTCCTCGAATTACGACGCATCCAAACTCGGGAAACTTGAAGGCCTGGAGGCCGTCCGGAAGAAGCCCGGGATGTACATCGGCGGCACGGACGAGCGGGCCCTTCACCATTGTGTCTCGGAGGTCCTCGACAACTCCGTGGACGAGCATCTCGCCGGTCACTGCGACCGGATCGAAGTGACCATCCATGTGGATGGCTCCATCTCGATTCGCGACAACGGGCGGGGCATCCCCGTGGACATCCACCCTCAGTACAAGATCCCCGGGGTGGAGATGGTGCTGACCACGCTGCATTCGGGAGGCAAATACGGACAGGGCGGGTACAAGTTTTCGGGAGGCACCCACGGCGTCGGGGCCAAATGCGTCAACGCCGTCTCGGAATGGTTCGAGGTGGAGGTGAGCCGCGATGGCAAAATCCACCACATGGAATTCGAGCGGGGCCGGACCGTCCGGAAACTCGAGGTGATCGGCAAGGCCAAGGGCACCGGCACCCTGATCACCTTCAAGCCGGATGCGGAGATCTTTCGCGAGACGGTCGAGTTCAAGGTGGACCGGATCTCGCAGCGCCTGCGCGAGCTCGCGTTCCTCAACTCGGGATTGGAGATCGTTTTCCAGGACGAACGGTCCCCGGAAGCCAAACCGGAGACCTACTACTACAAGGACGGCGTTGAGGAATTCGTCAAGCAACTCAACAAAAGCAAGGGGGTGATCCACCCCAGGCCGATCGCCATTCGCAGGGAAAACCAGCTGCGTCATGACGACAAGGACATCGAAATCCACGCCGAAATCGTCCTGCAGTACAACGACAGCTTCACCGACCAGGTGTTGTGCTACACCAACACCATCCACAACCCCGACGGCGGCGCCCACCTCACGGGATTCCGCAATGCGCTCACCCGTTCCATCAACCAGTACGCCAAACAGAACAACCTTCTGAAGGACAAGGATCCCCAGATCACCGGGGACGACGTGCGGGAGGGCCTTGCGGCAGTGATCTCGATCAAGCACAGCGATCCCAAATTCGAATCCCAGACCAAGGTCAAGCTCCTCTCCCCCGAGGTGGAGAGCATGGTGGGCTCGGCGAGCTACGAGGGACTGATGAACCACTTCGACGACAACCCGGGCGTTGCCAAGCGAATCGTGGACAAGGCCCTCAACGCCGCCCGGGCGCGGGAAGCCGCCCGCAAGGCCCGCGAAGCGGTGCGCAAAACGGCGCTGTCGGGCGGCGGCCTGCCCGGCAAGCTCGCCGACTGCTCGGACCGGGACCCGGTCAACTGCGAGCTCTACATCGTCGAGGGCGATTCCGCAGGCGGGTCGGCCAAGCAGGGGCGCGACCGCAAATTCCAGGCCATCCTTCCCATCCGGGGCAAGCTGATCAACGTCGAGAAGGCCCGCTTGGACAAGGTGCTGCAGAATAACGAGATCCGGACGATGATCACCGCCATCGGCACCGGCATCGGTGAGGGCGACGGCGAGGGGGCCTTCCAGATCGAGCGGCTCCGCTATCACAAGGTCATCATCATGACCGATGCCGACGTGGACGGCTCGCACATCCGTACCCTGCTGCTCACCTTCTTCTACCGGCAGATGAACCGGCTGATCCGCGAAGGCCACGTGTACATCGCCCAGCCGCCGCTGTATTCGGTGACCCGGAAGAAGCGGACGGAATACGTGGACGACGATGCCCAACTGAACCGCATCCTGCTGCAGATCGGCACTGAGGAGGTGAAGTTGCGCAACCTGGCCGACGGCCGCGAGGTGCCGGCGAAGCAGCTGGAGGAGATCCTGTCCCTCCTCGAAACGCTCGACAAACACGCCACCTACATCCGCCGCCAGGGCGGCGACTTTGCGGTGTACGTGGAGCGGCGCGGACGGGACGGACAACTGCCGCAACACCTGGTCAAAGTGCGGGAGGGCAATGACGAGACGATTCATTACTTCCTCACGACCGAGGATTTGGACGCCTTCAAGGCCGAAAACCCCGACTTGTTCGGCGACGCCGAAGCGCGGGAACGGGTGGAAAAGGCCCGGGGACAGACCCGGCGCGCCGCCCACGCGGACCTCCATCTTGAGTCCAAGGCAATCGGGGAACTGCTGGGGCGGCTTGCCCGCAAGGGGCTGGCTGTTGAGCACTATTCCACGCAGGACCAGCCCCTCTTCGAGTTGATCGAGGGCGAAGGCGACAAGGCCACCGTCAAGCCGGTCACCTCCATCCCTCAGATCCTCACCGAGGTGAAGGCCGTCGGGAAAAAGGGCATCCAGATTTACCGGTTCAAGGGCCTGGGTGAAATGGACGCCAAGGAGCTCTTCGATACCACGATGGACCCGCGTCGCCGCAAGTTGCTCCGAATTGACCTCACCGACGCCGTCGAGGCCGAGGAGATGTTCACACGCCTCATGGGGGACGAGGTGGAACCCCGCCGCCAGTTCATCGAGGACAACGCCCTCAACGTGCGCAACCTCGACGTGTGAGGATTTGCTTTCCCGATGTGGTCACGCGTGACTACATAGATCCAATGAAGAGGAATTCCCCGGTTCGTTACAGGAAGCCCAGGCCACAGCCTGGCGCGGTAAGGGACGCGTCGGTGCGTTCCCAGCCGACGGCCGAGGCAACGGTCTCGGTCCGCACGGCCAAGGCCACCCTGTCGGCCCTGCTGGAGCAGGTGGCGGGAGGGCAGGAGGTGGTCATCACTTCCGACGGCAGGCCCAAGGCCCGCCTGGTCCCGGTGGGAGGACCCCGGGTCCGCAGGGTGTTCCCCGGAAGTGCCGGTCACCTCGCCCGCATGCCGGCCTGGCTGGGCGGGGCCGACGCCACGGAAATCATCAGTGGCGGCCGTGACGACCGGGAATGATCCGCCGGTGTACTGCGATTCTGCCATCCTTGTGAAGCTCGTCTGCCATGAGCCGGATTCCGCCTTCTTTGAGCGGGAATTGACCGGACAGCCGCTGCGATCCTGCGACCTGGCCCGTGCCGAGGTGTTCGCGGCCCTGAGGGCCAAGGAACGTTCCGGACAGATCGCCGCAGGGGATGTCGAGCGTGCCTGGCGGCAGTTCATGGACTGGGTGGACGAGGAAACCGTGCTCCTGGACCCGCTCGATGCACGGGTCCTGGACCGGGCAATGCACTCGATCCGGCGCTGCCATCCGCAGGTTGCGGTGCGCACCCTCGATGCCATCCATGTCGCCGCCTGCGATCTGGGGAACGAGTTTCCGCTGGTGGCAACCGATGTCCGCCTGCGCGCCGCGGCCCGCCGAATGGACATCCCGGTGTTCCCGGAGCGACTGCCCAACGAACTTTTCTGATCCATGCCCGACGAAACCGATCCCCCAGCGCCCGCGCTCCCGTCCACACCCGCCCCTCCCGGAGGCGCCTACGCCGCCGGCGAGAAGGTCACCAACATCAATGTCGCCGAGGAGATCAAGGCCTCGTTCCTGGACTATTCGATGTCAGTGATCATTTCGCGCGCGCTGCCCGACGTGCGCGACGGCCTCAAGCCCTCGCAGCGCCGCATTCTGTATGCCATGGAGCAGCTGTCGCTGTTCCCCGGCCGCAAGCACATGAAGTGCGCCAAGATCTGCGGCGACACCTCCGGCAACTACCATCCGCACGGCGAGGCGGTGATCTATCCGACCCTGACCCACATGGCCCAGCCCTGGGCGATGCGGGAGCGGCTGGTGGACGGCAAGGGCAATTTTGGTTCCATCGAGGACGATCCCCCGGCGGCCATGCGGTACACCGAGGCCCGGCTCACCCACCTGGGCACGGCGCTGATGACCGACATGGACAAGGACACGGTGGACTTCGTCCCGAACTACGACGAACGCCTCACCGAGCCTGCTGTCTTCCCGGCCGCCTTTCCCAACCTCCTGGTCAACGGCGGCACCGGCATCGCAGTCGGCATGGCCACGAACATGGCGCCGCACAACCTGGCCGAGGTCGTGGACGCCATCTGCGCGCAGATTGATGAGCCGGAGATCACCACCGCGCGGCTGATGAAGTTCATGAAGGGGCCCGACTTCCCCACTGGAGGAATCCTGTGCGGCGTGGAAGGCATCCGGAACTACTTCGAGACCGGACGCGGCTCCGTGAAACTCCGCGGCCGCGTCGGCGTGGAGCAGATGAAGGGCAACCGCGAGCAGCTCGTCATCACCGAGATCCCGTTCAACGTCAACCGGGCGGCCCTCGTCGAGCAGATCGCCGGGCTGGTCCGCGAAAAGATCGTCCCGGAGATCAGCAACGTCTGGAACGAGTCCGACGAAAACACGCGGGTGGTCGTCGAGTTGAAGCGCGACGCCCTCCCCAAGGTCGTCATCAACAACCTCTTCAAGCACACCCAGCTCGAGGTGTCGTTCAGCGTCAACGCCCTCGCCATTGACCATGGCAAGCCCAAGACGCTCAAGCTCCGCGAGATCATCGCCGCGTTCATCGAGCACCGCCGCGAGGTGGTCCTGCGGCGGACCCGCTTCGAACTGCGCCAGGCGGAGGAGCGGGCCGAGGTCCTCGAAGGCTACCTCGTGGCGCTGAAGAACCTCGATGAATTCATCCGGATCATCCGCAGCTCGCGCAACCGCGAGGAGGCCCGGATCAAGCTGATGGCCTTCGAGTGGACCCGCGCCCAGGTGGAACGTTGGGCGATCGTGATCCGCAGCGATGACCGGCTCGTGAACGGCCGTTACGCGCTCACCGAACGACAAGTCAACGCCATCCTTGACCTCCAACTCTACCGCCTTACCGGCCTGGAAATTGACAAGATTGAGGGCGAGTACCGCGAACTCATGGAGCGGATCCGCGACCTGCTTGACATTCTCGCCAAGGAATCCCGCGTGCTCACCATCATCAAGACGGAGCTGCAGGAAATCCGCGCCAAACACGGCAACCCGCGGCGGACCGAAATCGTTCCCGACGAGGGCGAGATCGCCATCGAGGATCTCATCGCGAACGAGGGGGTCATCGTCACGCTGACCCACAACGGCCTCATCAAACGCACCAACGTCTCCAGCTACCGCGCGCAGCGCCGCGGCGGCAAGGGCGTGATCGGCATGGCCACCCGTGAGGCGGAGAAACCCGAGGACGCCGACTTCATCGAACACCTCTTCACCTGCAGCACGCACGACTACCTGATGTTCTTCACGAACCTCGGCCGCGTGTACGTCGAGCGGGTGCACGAGATCCCCGACATGGGCCGCGCCGCCAAGGGACGCTCCATCGCCAACCTGCTCGAACTGCGCGCCGGGGAGAAGGTCAAGACCCTGGTCCGCGTGGAGGCCAGATACGGGCCGAACAAGGAGGACCAGACCTGGCAGCAACCGCACGAGCTCTTCTTCGTGACCAGCCAGGGCACAAGCAAACGCACCGCCCTCAGCGATTTCCAGAACGTCCGCAAAGGCGGCATCATCGCCGTCACCCTGGAGGCCGGTGACGACCTGGTGGAAGTCCGGTTGACCACGGGACACGACGAAATCGTCCTGATCACCCGGGAGGGCATGAGCATCCGGTTCGTCGAGGACCAGGTCCGTTCCATGGGCCGCAGCGCGGCCGGCGTGCGGGGCATTGCCCTGGAGGCGGGTGACGCCGTGGTGGCCTGCGCGATTGTGGACGCCGGGGCCACCTTGCTGGTGGCCGGGGAGCACGGCATCGGCAAACGGACCGGGTTCGACGAGTACCGGCTCCAGAGCCGCGGGGGCAAGGGCATCATCACGATGAGGACCGGGGAAAAGACCGGCCGGGTGGTCGGCGCCCTGACCGTCCGGGACACCGACGAGCTGATGCTGATCACCGTGGGCGGCCAGATGGTACGGATCCCCGTTCAGGGCATCCGCGAGGCCGGCCGGAACACCCAGGGCGTCAAACTGATTGACCTGGCAGCGGGGGACCGCCTCCAGGCCGTCGCGCCGGTGATCTCGGAACGCGAGGAAGATGCCGCATCCGGCGAGACCCCGGCGCTGCCGCTGACCGACGGCTGAAGCACCCGCGCAGAATGCCCCCGACGGTCCGTAACGCCACGGAAGGGCACCCGGCCGGGATTCGGGTGGTCGGGGCAACCCTTTGGCATCTCCCGGTGAAGACTCGCGTGCCGCTGAAGTTCGGCACGGAGACCCTGACCACCGTCACCTGCGCCCGCGTTCGGGTGCGGATCGAGTCCCGGGACGGCCGGCAGGCCGAGGGATGGGGGGAGACCCCATTGAGCGTCCAGTGGGTCTGGCCTCATCCGTCACCCTACGCCGAACGCCACAATGTTCTGAAGGCGTTCACCGAACGGCTGGCCTCCGAGTGGGTGACGGGGTCCGGGTGGGGACACCCGTTGATCCTTGGCACCCGGTTTACCGAAGGTCCGCTGGCCTCCGCCAGGGCCCAGCTCAATGCCGAACGACAGTCCAGAGGGGAGCCCCCGCTGCCCACGCTCGCAGCGCTCGTGGCGTCGTCCCCGTTTGATCTGGCGGTGCACGACGCCTACGGGCGCCTCTGGGACCGTCCCACCTACGAAACCTACGGTCCCGAATTCCTCGCGTTCGACCTCGCCTCATTCCTCGGGCCGGCGACCGGCTCCAACGTTTCCTTTGCCGGCCGCTTTCCGGTCGAATTCCTCCGTCCCCGGCGATTGGACCGCCTCCCGGCCTGGCATCTGGTCGGGGGACTCGACCCCCTCGACCCGGGCGACCTGCTCGGGGACGAACCCGCCGATGGGTATCCGGTGCTGCTCGGCGACTGGATCCGCCGTGACGGACTCCACTGCCTGAAGGTAAAGCTGCGCGGCAACGACCCGGCCTGGGATCTCGCCCGGTTGACGCGCGTTGGACGGATTGCCGCGGCCAACGGGGTGAACTGGCTGAGTGCCGACTTCAACTGCACGGTGGAGGACCCGGACTATGTCTGCCGGATCCTCGACCAGCTCCGGGACGAGGAACCACGGACCTTCGGCATGCTGCTTTATGTGGAGCAGCCATTCCCCTACGAACTGGAGGAGCATCCCCTTGCGGTGCAAAGTGTCAGCGCCCGGAAGCCCCTCTTTTTGGACGAGAGCGCCCACGACTGGCGGATGGTCCGTCAGGGGCGGGAATTGGGCTGGACGGGCGTGGCGTTGAAGACGTGCAAGACGCAGACCGGGGCGCTGCTGGCCGCCTGCTGGGCCCAGGCGCATGGCATGACGCTGATGGTCCAGGATCTGACCAATCCGATGCTTGCCCAGATCCCCCATTGCCTGCTTGCGGCGCACCTGCCGACGGTGATGGGCGTGGAGACCAACGCCATGCAGTACTATCCGCAGGCCAGCGCCCCGGAAGCGGCGGTTCATCCGGGCCTGTACCAGCGAAGGGACGGCTGCGTTACCCTGGACACCCTCCGGGGGGCCGGGTTCGGGCAGCGAACGAAGGACATCCGGCGAGAACTCCCCGGCCCGGTCTTCGAAGCGACTCGTTGAACGGCCGCCGGGTGATTGGGGGCATTCGGACCCGAAACGCACAGTTTACACCCGTAACGCAAACGTTTCCGCTCGACAACAAACGGGCATCGAGTGTCTAGTCGTTCCATCAGCCTGCCTACCCGCTCCTCCAAGGCACGTCCTCTCGGGTGAGTGGGGTGGCATCCTGGCGACATCAACACCGCAGCCGTTTCACCATGAAAAAACCGATCCCCAACAAACTCTGGCCAGGCATTCTGGCCGCTCTCTCCGTCGGAGCCTTCTCGGCTTCCGCCCAAGAGGCACGACTGATCGCCCACTGGGACTTCGAACGAGTCGAGGCCGATGGCGTCACCATCCGGGCCTCGACAGGCAACTACGCTGGCGCGATTTCCGGCGAAGCCATACTCACGGATCCCACCGGTGGCCGGCCGATGGGTGGCGGCCGCGGATTCGACGGTAGCCAGGCGAATCCCGGCTGGCTGTTGATTCAAGCGGAAGGGGACGAGAACCCGATGACCGCGGCCGCAGCGGATGACTCGATGACGATCGTCCTGTGGCAGAAGAACATCTCAAACATCAACAGCAGCTCCTTCTGGGCCATCGGCGAAGGATTCGACCGGGCTTTCCAATTCCACATCCCGTGGTCCGACGGCACCATTTACTTTGACACTGCGGGCGGCTGCTGCGCTGCCCCTGCTCAACGTCTCAACGCGAACGTACAGGCCAATTTCCCGGACCATGATTGGGAAGCCTGGCACCACTACGCCTTCATCAAGGACGGCGGTTACAAGGCCATCTACGTGGATGGCAACCTGTTGATCGAACAGGAGGACGGGGCCGATCCGCTGCCGACCGAGTACACGCAGACGACCATCGGCGGTGCCAACAATGCCTCGCCCCCCGACGCCGTCATTGACGACTTTGCGATCTTCAAGGGCCGGCTGACCGAGGAGAAGATCAAGGAACTGGCCGCCGGCGCCTCCCCGGGTGTCCCCCCGTTGGACACCGACGGCGACGGGATGCCCGATTTCTGGGAAATTCTCTACGGCTTCGATATCAACGACCCCTCAGATGCCGGCGAGGACTGTGATGGCGACGGCGCCACCAACCTCGAGGAGTATCAAGCGGGAACCGATCCGTGCGATACTACGCCGCCCACCGTGGTGTCGGCCGCAGGCACCGCCGCCTTCGACACGGTGGTGGTGACTTTCTCCGAGCCTGTGGATCCGGTCACGGCCGTGAATCTGGCAAACTACACGATTACCCCGAGCCTCCAGGTTCTTTCGGCGAGCGTGTCAAAGGGTGTCGTCACTCTGACGACGGCTCCTCAAACCCCGGGCGGCACCGCCTACACCCTGACGGTCAAGGACGTCCTCGACACCTCGAAGAACCCGGTACCCGAGAACAGCTCGGTCACATTCTATTCCTACCTGCAGGTCACCGAGGGCGTCCTGAGGATCTCAGCCTGGTTCGGGATCACCGGCACGGCGGTGGACAACCTGTATTTCGATGAGCGGTATCCGAACTCACCCGACGTCGTCGGTGCGGTATTCTCGTTCAACAGCCGGGATTTCTTCCCGAACGATGCGCGGGACAACTACGGCGCGGTGATCGAGGGATTCATCACGCCGGAGGAGTCTGCGGACTACCACTTCTTCCTGCGCAGCGATGACGCGTCGGAACTCTACATCAGCACCAACGAATCCGACGCCAACCTGTTCCTCCAGGCGACGGAGACCGGATGCTGCGCTGCATTCCAGGAAATTGACCTGGGCGCCGAGGAAACCACCGCGTTCCCGATCAGCATGGTGGCCGGCCGCAGGTACTACATTCGTGTGGTTTACAAGGAGGGCGGCGGCGGTGATTACGCCCAAGTCGCCTGGCGCAAGGTGGGCGATCCCACTCCGGCAGCCTCCCTGCAACCCATCCCGGGCCGCTTCCTGAGCTCGCCAACGCCGCTGCCGGCTCCTCCGGAAGGCGCCTTCACCGCGGTGGTCCCGGCGAACAACGCGCGCAATGTCTCCCCGGCAACGGCGGTCACCATCTCGCATCGCGATGGGAAAACCCCATGGACTGCGGAGAACGTCACCATGCAGTTCAACGGCGCACCCGTGACCCCGACCTTCTCCAAGGTGGGCAATGTGCTGACCGTCAGCTACGTCCCGGCGGCCATCCTCGCGAGCGCCTCCGTCAACACGGTGACCCTCTCTTACCCCGATCCGGGTGGGAACCCGGCCAGCTCGACCTTCGCCTTCACTGTGCTGCCGTACAGCGGCGAGACGCGGGATGCGGTTGGCGGCTATCCCGGGCTCCTTCAGGGCAGCTCTCAGTACACCGCCGACGGCGGCGGCCACACCGGCCAGGCGGGAGACCGCGGCATTGACTTGACGCTTCGAGGCGGACCGGTGGCCACCTACGACCGGACGTTCCTTGCCGCGGTCAATGCGGCGATGGCCGAGGACGAGCTCTCCGTGTCGTTCTGGCAGAAGAAGCTGAACGTCAATGACAGTTCCGCGTTCACCGTAAACTCGCCGGGATCTCCGAACAACCGCGCCTTCCACGCCCACGTGCCGTGGAGCAACCAGACCATCTACTTCGATACGGTCGGGTGTTGCGATGAATTCACCCAGCGGATCCTCTCGCCCATTGACACGTTCCCGGGTTACACGGGAGACGCAACCTGGTGGACCGACAATTGGAACCACTTCGTCTTCACCAAGAAGGGCTCGTCGAAGTACATCTTCATCAACGGGCAGTACTTCTTCAATGGAGACAGCACCGCCGCGCTGCCCACGGATGCCAATGCCTTCTACATGGGCTCCGGCGCCAATGCCACCGAACTGAGTGCCGCCATCATTGATGACTTCGCCGTGTTCGGGAAGGAACTCGTCGAGGCCGATGCGCTCGCCATCTTCAATGGCACCGCACCCACGGCCCTGCCGGCCGCCAAGGGCTTGATTGCCTACTGGAACTTCAACGAGGCCGCGGTGGCGCTCCCGACGATTTCGATCTCGGGCTCGGTCATCACGTTCACGGGAACCCTCCAGTCCGCAACCAGCCTCGGCGGCACCTTCGCCCCCGTGGCAGGAGCCACCAGCCCCTACACCGTCCCGGCGACCACCGAGGGGGCATTCTTCCGCGCTTCCCAGTAAGAGCGCCTTCGATATTCTTGGTAAATTGCAGGGAGGCCGGACTCGGGTCCGGCCTCCTTTTTTGTGGAAACCGCCTCCCCGTGTCGCCCCAGGGCGGACGTTTCCAAGCACCTCCGTCGTAGACGGGCAGCCCCGTCGCGACAGCAACTGACGACGCTTCGCCGATGGACCGCGTCATGTTTCGATTGACTCCAATTCTCATGCTGGGCGTCCTGCTGACTGCGCCCGGGTTTTCTGAAGATGCAGGATCGCCAGTGCTGGACCCGGCCGGACTCCAAAGCTGGCGGGTCCAACCCCAAGGCACCGGCCGAACCGGCTTCACTCGCATGGATCCGACCCTCATCGGCATCAAATTCACCAATCGGCTCTCCGGCGATGCCTTTTTGACGAATGCGGTCGCCCACAACGGGTCGGGGGTGGCCATTGCGGACGTGGATGGCGACGGCTTGCCCGACCTCTTTTTCTGTTCGCTTGAGGGACCAAACCGCCTGTTCCGCAATCTGGGCAACTGGCGGTTCGAAGCCCTCGACGCCGGCCCCGCCGCGTGCGCCGATCAACTCTCCACAGGCGCCGCATTCGCGGACGTGGATGGCGACGGTCATCCCGATCTGCTCGTCAACGGCATTGCCTCAGGAACCCGCCTCTTCCTGAACGACGGCCGGGGACGGTGGAGCGAGCGCACCGATTCCGGCCTTTCCCTAACCAACACCCCGATGTCCATGGCACTCGCCGACGTGGATGGCGACGGCGACCTGGATCTCTATTGCGCCCACTACATTGACGTCGCGGTGCTCGCCGATCCGTCCACGCAACTCCAGATGGGGCCGGTCGCCGGCCAGCTCGGAGTGGTAATGGTCAATGGTCAGCCGGCCTCCGCCGCACCTTGGACGGACCGGTTCGAGGTCCTGCCGGACGGCCAAGTCCGCGAACGGCCCGAATCGGACGGCCTCTATTTGAACGATGGTCAGGGCCGGTTTTCCCGTGTCGAGTCCGCGCCCGGAACCTTTCTCGATGAGTTCGGACGGCCCATCACGCCGCCACGAGACTGGGGGCTCGGCGTCATGTTCCGGGACCTCAACGCGGACGGATTCCCGGACCTGCTGGTCTCCAACGATAACGGATCCCACGACCGGTTCTGGCTCAACACAGGCCGCGGGGTTTTCAAGGCCATGCCGGCCGTGGCAATCCGCCATGGCAGCCGATCCTCCATGGGCCTGGATGTCGCCGACGTCAATCGCGATGGATGGGATGACATCCTGTTCCTTGACATGCTGGCCCGAGATCCCGTTCGCCGGATGATGCATGCCGGCAAGGGCGGCCCCGGAGTCCGTGCGCAGTCACGCGATGAGGCGCGCCCCCTGTTCAACCGCAACACGCTCTTTCTTGGGCGTTCCGACGGGACCTTCGCCGAAACCGCCCTGATGGCCGGCATCGCCGCAACGGACTGGTCGTGGTGTCCAGTGTTTCTCGATGTGGATCTCGACGGCTATGAGGATCTCCTTGTCAGCAACGGCTTCGATCAGGACGTGCTCGACCAGGACAGCACCGGGCAGATTGCGCGAAAGCGGTGGACCCCGGACCAGATGAAGCGTTACCGGCAGATCCACCCGGAATGGCGCACACGCAACGCGGTGTTCCGAAACCTCGGCGACGGCACCTTTGTTTCGATGGATGGTGCCTGGGGATTCGATTTCTCCGGTGTCTCCCACGGGATGGCACTCGCCGACCTCGATGGCGACGGGGATCTCGACGTGGTGGTGAACAACTTGAATGCACCGCCCGGACTTTATCGCAACAACGCCACGGCACCGCGTGTCGCCGTCCGGCTCCGGGGCCGTGCACCCAACACCCGAGGGATTGGCTCCCGGATCCGGCTCCTGGGAGGCCGGGTGGACCAGAGCCAGGAAATCATTGCGGGCGGGCGTTATCTGTCCTGTGACGCACCGGAGCGGGTCTTTGCGGCGGTCGGGAAGGAAGCCATGCCGCTCGAATTGGAAATTCGATGGCCCGGCGGCAGGATCACCCGGATCACAGGCATCGAATCCAACCGGGTCTATGAAGTCGCGGAACCGACCTCTCCCTCGACAACCGCCGCTGCCACTTCAGCCCGGCGGACACCGGTTCCCTGGTTCACCGACGCTTCCGACCTGCTCAAACACGTCCCGGTGGAGCATCCGTTTGACGACTGGCTCCGGCAGCCGTTGCTGCCCCATCAACTCAGCCGCGAGGGGCCGGTGCTGGCCTGGTATGACTTCAACGCGGACGGATGGGAGGACCTGATCGTGACCGCTGGAACCGGCGGCCGCCTCGCCGTCTTCGCCAGCGAAAAAGGCAGGGGATTCACGCGTCTGGATGGCGCCGAAGTGACGGCCGGGGACCAGACCGCCGTCGTGGGATGGGCTGATGGGCTCGGACACCATAACTTCCTCGTGGGCATCTCCGGCTACGAGTCCGCGCACGCCCCGGAAAGCCGCCTGATGATCTTCAGTCCGATTGCCAACCCGCAAACGGTCTCCCTTGGGCCGTACTGTGCCGGCCCGGTCGCCGTGGCGGACGTGGACGGCGACGGGGATCTGGACGTTTTCGTTGGGGGACGCTTCGTTGCGGGGCGCTATCCGGAGGCTGCCTCCTCGAGCCTCTGGATCAACGATCGTGGCACCCTTCGACGGGATGACGCCGCGGGCGCGCTGTTCCAATCGCTGGGCATGGTCAGTGGCGCATTGTTCGCCGACTTCGATGGCGATGGCTCGCCCGATCTGGCCCTGTCCCTGGAGTGGGGATCCCTGCGCGTGTTTCTCAACCGCGGCGGCCGGTTTGCCGATGGCTCCGCTGCGTGGGGACTGACGGATCATTCCGGCGTCTGGACCAGCCTTGCCGCGGGCGACTTTGACGGGGACGGCCGCATGGATCTCGTGGCCGGCAATCGCGGCCGGAACACGGAGTATGAACTTGTTCAACCGGCGATCTTCGGGCTGTTTCACGGAGACTGGAATGCCGACGGCACCCTGCAGCTCATTGAGGCGTGGCGGTCCGGATCCGAATGGCGGCCGTTCCGGGACCGCAACTGGCTGGCATCGGGACTCCCCGACCTCGCCTCCCGGTTTCCGACGCATGCGTCCTTTGGAAGCGCCACCCTGCCCGGGATGCTCGGTTCCCAGGCGAACTCCGGAGGCAGGGTCACGGCATCCCATCTTGAGTCCGCGGTCTTTCTCAACCGGGGAAACCGCTTCGAGCGAAAAGTCCTGCCCGCTGAAGCTCAGCACTCGCCGGTCTACGCCATTGGTGTGGGCGACTTTGACGGGGACGGCATTGAGGATCTCTTCCTCGGCCAGAACAGAAACGAGCCGGCATCGGATCTTTCTCGCAACGACAGCGGTCCCGGCCTGTGGCTGCGTGGCACGGGCGACGGCGCATTCGTGGCCGTGGATCCACTTGAAAGCGGTATCCAGATGTCTGGGGACCAGCGGGGCGTTGCCTTGGCGGATTTCGATCAGGACGGCCGACTGGACCTCGCCGTGACCCGGAACAACGCGCCAACCCGGCTCTTCATGAACCGTCTGGCACGCCGGGGCATCCGGATCCAACTCCAGGGGCCGCCCGCGAATCCCTCCGCCATCGGCGCTCGTCTACGGTTGCAGTACGCCGAGGGAGACTTCGGGCTCGTCCGGACCATCCAGGCCGGCTCCGGGGTGGGCTGTCAGGATGGCGCCGCACAGGTCCTTGGCCACTCCCGGGTGGTCTCCGGCGTTGCGATTCAATGGCCTGACGGACGCGAGGAACTCATCAAGGTTCCGGCCAGTTCCTGGAATCTCCGAGTGGCCTACAGCAATCCGTCCCCTCAATGACTGAGGACGCGCCTGAGATGACGTCCGGTGTGGCTTGAATCACACGCCGCCACGGCTTCCGGGGTTCCCTCGACCACAATCTGTCCGCCAGCCGCCCCGCCCTCGGGTCCGAGGTCAATGATCCAGTCCGCCACCTTGATCACATCGAGGTGGTGCTCGATGACGACGAGGGTGTTGCCGGAATCCCGCAGTCGAAAGAGGACCTCAATCAACCGCGCCACGTCCACGAAATGCAGCCCCGTGGTGGGCTCGTCCAGCAGGTACAGGACCCGGCCGGTCTGTCGCCGCGTCAGTTCGGAGGCCAGCTTGAGACGCTGGGCTTCGCCACCGGACAGTGTCGTCGCCGACTGGCCCAGGCGCAGGTATCCGAGTCCCACCTCGGCAAGCGTGCGGCAGGGTTCCTGAAGCTTTGGCAGCGCCCGAAAAAAATTCGCGGCCTCGTCCACGGTCAGTTCAAGCACGTCGGCGATGTTGAGGCCCTTGTAGGTCATCTCCAGCGTCTCCCGGTTGTAGCGGCGTCCCCCGCACACCTCGCACATCACGTACACCGGAGGCAGAAAGTGCATCTCGATCTTCAGCACCCCGTCCCCCTCACACTTCTCGCAGCGCCCGCCCCGAACATTGAAGCTGAATCGCCCGGGCCCGTAACCACGCACCCGGGACGCCGGCAGCGACGCGAACAGGTCGCGGATTTCGTTGAACAGTCCGGTGTAGGTCGCCGGGTTGCTGCGCGGGGTGCGTCCAATCGGCGCCTGGTCCACCACCACACACTTCTCCAACGGGTCAAGGCCCAGGATCTCGCGATGGACGCCTGGACGGTCCTTGGATCCATACCATTTCCGAAAAAGTGCCTTCCGGAGAATATCTTCCACGAGGGTGGACTTGCCGCTGCCGCTGACCCCGGTGACACACGTGAGCGTGCCCAGCGGAATCCGGACATCCACCCCGCGCAGGTTGTTTTCGCGGCAGCCGAGCAGCTCAAGCCATCCCCGCCCCGGATCCGGGGCCATCCGCCGGCGCGGGACTTCAATGGAGAGCCTTCCGGAGAGGTAGGGCCCGGTGACGCTCCTGGGATCGGACATGATCTGGGCCGGGGTTCCCTGGGCCACCAGTTCGCCGCCATGCACCCCGGCGCCCGGCCCCAGATCCAGCACGTGGTCCGCACGGCGGATGGTCTCTTCATCGTGCTCGACCACGATCACCGAGTTTCCGAGATCGCGAAGCTGATGCAGCGTCTCCAGCAGACGCTCGTTGTCCCGCGGATGGAGTCCGATGCTGGGTTCGTCGAGGATGTAGAGCACCCCGACCAGCCCGCCGCCGATCTGCGTCGCCAGCCGAATTCGCTGCGCCTCGCCGCCGCTCAGCGTGCCGGACTCGCGATCCAAGGTCAGGTAGCCCAAACCCACGGCGTTCAAAAAGCGAAGGCGCTTGCGCACTTCCGCGATCACTTCGCCGGCCACGCGCCTCTGGAAGTCATCAAGCTCCAGGGAAGCGAGGAAGGCGTCGGCACGCGCGATCGGGAGGGCACAGAGTTGGGCGATGTTCAGACCAGGAATCGCCGGTCCACTGGCGCCGGACATGGCGCCCGCACCGGCCTCGGTCCTCGCCCCGAGCGTGATGGCGAGCGATTCCGGGCGCAGGCGCCGGCCGTCGCAGGCGTCGCAGGGGTGAAGGGTCATGTAGGCCTTGAGGCGGTTGCGAGTCGCCTCGCTGCCGCTCTCCCCGCGGAGCCGTTCCAGATGCGGCAGCACCCCCTCAAAGGATTTGGTGGTCTTGCGTGGCACGCCGCCATGCTTGAACCAAAAGTCCACCGCCTCCCCGTCCGTGCCGTACAGGACCCGGTGGCGGAACAGTTCGGGCAGGACGCGCCACGGTTCGTCCATTGAGACACCGTCCTTCGCGGCCAGCCCTTTCAGCACGCCCTGGTAGTAGCCCGCCAGACGACGGCCCCCAAGACGGCGATAGGGATGCACCGCGCCGTCGGCGAGCGATTTGGAATCATCCGGCACGACCAGCGCTGCATCGAAGACCATCTTTTGCCCCAGCCCGTGACACACCGGGCACGCGCCCTTGGGCGAGTTGAACGAGAAATGCTGGGCCGTCGCCGGCTCATGGACGCGACCGGTCCGGGGCGACCGCATCCCGATGGAATGCCGGCGTTCCTCCCAGGCGTCCGAAGCGGCGGCCCCGGGTGTCCCGCGGGAACCCGGCGGCTGATGCAGCACCGTCACCACCCCATCCCCCCATTTCAACGCCGTCTCGAGCGAGTCCATCAGGCGGGGTCGCAACCCCGTGGCGATCACCAGACGGTCCACGACGGCGTCCACCGAATGCACCCCGGCCGGATCCAGCCGGACGGGCCGCCCGGCGGCCAGTTCGACGAAGGCGCCATCCACACGCGCACGCACAAACCCCTCCCGGGCCAGGCGCTCAAGGACGTCGCGGAACTCCCCCTGTTTTCCGGACACCACCGGCGCCAGCAGCATGACGCGCGTCCCGGCCGCCATGCCCAGAATGGCCGCGGCGATGTCGTCGGTGGTCTCCCGGACCATGGGCTCCCCGGACTCCGGATCATGGGCACGTCCGAGGTGCGCATAGAGCAGGCGCAAGTGATCGTAGATCTCGGTGGTGGTGGCAATGGTGGACCGCGGGTTGGCCGCACTGCCGCGCTGCTCGATCGCAATGGACGGCGACAGGCCCTCGATGTGATCCACATCGGGCTTCTCCATCTGGTCGAGGAACTGTCGCGCGTAAACCGAGAGCGACTCGACATACTTGCGGCGCCCCTCGGCATACAGGGTGTCAAAGGCCAGGGACGATTTCCCGGAGCCGCTCGGGCCGGTGAGCACCACCAACCGGTTGCGGGGGATCTCCACGGTCAGGTTCTTCAGGTTGTGCTGCCGCGCCCCCACGACGCGGATGACCTCTTGCGACATGTCGCGACGAGCCAACACCAGATCACGGCCCGGGGAAATCCGGATCGCGGCCCGTCCCGGATTCCGCATCCCGGCGCCTTGACCGCCAGGGCCGGCCGCTCGCAGGATTCCGCGGTGCCCGAGCTGAAGATCATCAGCGGCGAATTCCGCTACGAGATCCTGCACCAGATTTATCTGGGTGGCATGGGCGTCGTCTACGAAGCGCTCCAGCACGGGGCGCAAGGATTCGCCAAGCGGGTGGCCATCAAGGTCATCCGCTCCCAGTACGCCCGCCAGCCGGAGTTCATCGCCAACTTCATCGGCGAAGCGCGCCTGGTGTCGGATCTGATCCACACCAACATCGTCCAGACCTACCACCTCGGGGAGTCGGGCGGGAACTACTTCATCTGCATGGAGCTCATCCGGGGGGTGAATCTCGAACAGTTCCTGCTGCGTCTTGAGGCGTGCGGACGGCGCCTGCCCGTCGAACTGGCGGTGTTCATCGTCAGCCGCGTGGCCCGCGGACTCGCCTACGCCCATGCCAAACGCGACCGCGACGCCCAGCCGCTGGGAATCGTGCACCGGGACATCAACCCAAAAAACATTCTGATCGCGTTCGAGGGCGACGTGAAGCTCACCGATTTTGGCGTGGCCAAGGCGGCGGGCTTCCTGAAGGACAAGGAAGGCGAAGAGGTGGCCGGCAAGCCGGAATACATGAGCCCGGAGCAGGCGGATTTCCGCGTCACCGACCGGCGGTCGGACCTGTTCTCCGCGGGAATCGTCCTGAGCCAGCTGCTCGCCGGACAAAACATCTTCCGCGGCCAGAACGCCGAGGAGTCCCGGCAGCGGGTGCTCACCATGCCGGTGCCCGCGTTCACCCGGCTCATGCCGGAATTGGAGACCCGCCTGGATCAAATCCTGCAAAAGGTGCTTCAGAAGGAGCCTTCAGCGCGTTACCAGTCCGCGGACGAGTTGCTGTACGACCTGGAGTTCTTCATCTACCACCGCGGCTACGGCCCCACCAACGAGACACTGGGCAAGTTCATCCGGGACCTGTTTCAGGAGGAGGTCACCGGGGCATCCGACGCGACCCGGGGCGCCACCAGCCGGATGGGTCAGCCGGGTCCCCCGGTCAGCCGGGCCAGCAGCCTTTTTGACCGGATCAAATCCCATGCTCCATGAAGCCCCGCAAGGCCCTCAACGCCAGCCGATCGGTTCCCCTCGCCCTCCTGCAGCACGCCTGCACGCCCGACCCCCGCGAAAACCTGGCCACGGCCCTGGAGGCCGCCGACCGGGCGGCCCGCGACGGCGCCCGGATCCTGTGCACCCAGGAATTGTTCGCCTCGGAATACTTCTGCCAAACCGAGGACCACGCCTGGTTCGACCTCGCCGAGCCGATCCCCGGCCCCAGCACACGCGCCTTCCAGAAGCTGGCGCGGCAACGGGAGGTGGTGGTGGTCGCTTCACTGTTCGAAAAGCGCGCCCCCGGTCTCTATCACAACACCGCGGTCGTCATTGATGCCGATGGCACGTTGCTGGGCTTGTACCGGAAGATGCACATTCCGGACGACCCGCTGTTCTACGAGAAGTTCTACTTCACGCCCGGCGACCTGGGATTCAGGGCCTGGCGCACCCACCACGGCGTGGTCGGGGTGTTGATCTGCTGGGATCAGTGGTACCCGGAAGCCGCCCGCCTCACCGCCCTGCATGGTGCGGAGGTGTTGCTGTATCCGACCGCCATCGGATGGCATCCCTCGGAGAAGGCCGCCCACGGAGCCCACCAGCATCAGGCATGGGAGACGATCCAGCGCGCCCACGCGATCGCCAACGGCTGTTACGTCGCCGCTGTCAACCGGATCGGGCTGGAACGTCCGGCAGGGGGCGATGGCATCGAATTCTGGGGACAGTCGTTCGTTGCGGGAACGCAGGGCGAGATCCTGGCACGCGCCGCCGTTGCGCGTCCGGAAACGCTCATCGTGCCGCTGGAATTTGGGAAACTCGACGTGACCCGGACCCACTGGCCGTTCCTGCGGGACCGCCGCGTTGACGCCTACGACGGCCTCACGCAGCGCTATCTGGGTTCTCCGACCCCGGACACCGCACCCGCCAGGCGCGGACGCCAACCGGTCCCGGGCTCCCGAGGGTAGGGTTTCCACTCCCGGTCCCACTCGTAAAATTCGAGCCCGTGGAACCGCTTCTTGTAGTCCATGCTCGAAGGCTCCTGGAGGGCATAGCCCGGGTAGTACAGCTCACAGCCGTCCTCGAGCGCGAAGCGGATCTCCTGCAGCATCGTGAAGAGGCCCAGACTGCGCCGCCCGAACCGGGGGTCAAAGCAGCCATAAAGACTCGCTACCGACCGCTGCCCGCGGGCGAGATAACTCACCGCGACGAGCCGATGGTCCGCGAACACGTCGAACTCCACCGCCGGAACAGGCACCCGGCCCGGCATCGGTCCCACGAAGTCATCCAGACACTGGGGGATCCCGTCCCTAAACCGTTCCTTGTGCCGGTCGAACAGATCGCGCCGCTCATCGTCCACAACGGCCGCACGCCGGATCACCCGCAGATCGGCGTTGCGGCTCAAGATGCGACGCTGGCTTCGTGAAGCGACAAACTGGTCGAGTCGGAGCCGCAGATGGAGGAGAGGCTCGAATCGTCCCCTCCATGGGATTGCGGACTGCCGGAAGAAGGTGGTCCCCAAATGCCACCACGCGCCCGCCCAGAGCTGGTCCATCACGACCGGCGGCATCGCCCAGCTCGCGAAGACATTCTCCAGTTGCGCCTTCACCCCTGCTAACAAACGGAGCGATTTCAGGACGTCAATGAAGAACCCGGCGGCATGACGCAATTATGGCGAAGCGAAGGATATGCCGAACGGG